>JALUZN010000204.1 GCA_027011835.1 Draconibacterium sp.
AAAAACAAAATCGCATAATTTTGAAACTTAATTTAATAACCATACTCGGTCCTACTGCAACTGGAAAAACAAGTGTTGCAGCACATCTTGCAGCAAAAATAAATGGAGAAATTATCTCTGCCGATTCGCGCCAGGTATATCGCGGAATGGATTTGGGAACGGGCAAAGATTACGAAGATTATTTTGTTGATGGTGTTGAAGTGCCTTCGCATTTGGTTGACATTGTAGATGCCGGCGTTCATTATAACGTTTACCGTTTTCAAACCGATTTTATTAAAGTTTTCAACGAAATAAATTCACGCAATAAAATGCCGGTTTTATGTGGTGGAAGCGGATTGTATTTGGAAGCGGTATTGAAAAATTACCGATTAATTGAAGTGCCACCAAATAAAGAGCTGCGGAAGGAGCTGGAAGGAAAATCGCTGGAGGAGTTGACCGAAATTCTAAAAGCGTTAAAACCGAAGTTGCACAACCATACCGATGTGGAAACCGACCGCCGTGCCGTACGTGCCATCGAGATAGAAAAGTATTATGCCGAAAATCCGAAGCTCGATATTTCGTATCCAAAAATCAACAGCCTGAATATTGGTATCGACTTCGACCGCGAAATGCGACGACAAAGAATTTCGAAACGCTTAAAACAGAGGTTGGAAGAGGGAATGTTGGATGAAGTTCAAAAGCTTTTGGATTCGGGATTAGAGCCCGAACAATTAATTTATTACGGGCTGGAATATAAATTTTTAACCCTCCATTTAATTGGCGAGCTGTCGTTCGACGAGATGTTTGCAAAGCTTGAAATTGCCATTCACCAGTTTGCAAAACGCCAAATGACCTGGTTTCGCGGAATGGAAAAAAGGGGAACAAAAATACATTGGATAAACGGGCATCTACCAATGGAAGAGAAAGTTGGGGAAATTGTTAAATTGTTAAACGGTTAAACGTGTTCTCATTCCTGCGAACGCTCAAATCTACCGGAAAGGAGTTCGAAAATTCAATCAACTTTTCTGCCAATATTCGTTTTATCATATTACGAATAATTTAGTATTAAGGCAATGATACTATTTCAGAACGTCATGCTGAATTTATTTCAGCATCTCTTTATTTGAGCAGATTCCGAATCCGTCAGTTGACGGACGGAATGACTTACCCGAAAATTGAAAATTGACTTGAAACTAGTAAAATATAGAACCTCTCTTTGTGTTGTCCGTAGAGAAAGAATAGTTATCATAGAAATGCTACCGCTTCTCCCACCGCAATTTAGCTCGTATTAAATCAACACCATCGCTTTCGCGCACTACGCTGCAAAAATGAGTTTCGTTGTCGATAATCTGTTTTTTTACAGCAAGTTTATCGGTGGGCAGTCCCTCCTTTAAAAAGTTAATCTCGTATTCGGCCAGGTCGTATTTCTCGTGAAAGTCAAAGTTGTAACTGTTAATTATTCGCTCGATATACCGGCCGGTGTTAAAGTGCTGGTTAATATCTATCTCCGTAAAAAGAACAGGTGTAAAACTTAATTCATCTTCCGATTTCGGTGGTTTTACTTTTCCTGCATTTTCGCCAAAAACACTCTCTTCATATTTTGGGAAATTGTCGAGATCCGAGATTCGGACAATTCGTTTTGTTTCAACATTAATTACCAGCCAGCTGGTGGTTGCCTGAACAATCACATTTCCTGCTTTATCGACAAAGTTAAAATCGCGGTAACCATAAAAACCGTCTGTGCCGCGCGACCATGTTTCCAGCGTAAAATCTTCTCCCCAATCGGGGCGGCGGGCAATTTTTACCCGTAATCGCGAAAGCACCCAAAACTGCTTTTCCTCCATCAGTTTATCGAATCCAAATCCCAGAATTCTTGCATGTTCCCACGCAATATCCTGCAACTGATAAAACATAAACGACGTGGAAAGTTTTCCAAAACGGTTAATGAAATATGATTTTGTTGAGAGATGATTTTTGTGTTTCATAATAAAAAAAGTTGGAAGTCAGGAAACCTGAAGTTTGAAGTAAAATACTGCTTCATTCCCCAAACTCCATTCATTCTATTTTAAAATGGTTAATAAATTATTATTCAGTCTTCCAACTTCCGACGACTAACTTCGGTCTTCCGACTTCTATTTTACGTTAAACTTTTCTACAAAAATATTGTTCCATTTCAATAAACAGTTACTTTTATTCAGATTTGTAAAAAAAAATTAATGGGACGAATAATTATAAAAACTCCGGAACAGATTGAGGGAATCAGAAAAAGCAGCAGGTTGGCTGCCGAAACGCTCGATTTTGCTGAACAGTTTGTTGAAGCGGGTGTTACAACCGAATTTATCGACGACAAAATAGAGGAGTTTATTATTGCTCACGGTGCCATACCGGCGCCAAAAGGTTATCACGGTTTTCCTAAAGCGAGCTGTATTTCGCCCAATAACGTTATTTGCCACGGCATCCCGTCGAAAGAGACCATTTTAAAAGATGGCGATATTGTAAACATCGATGTCACCACAATTTTAAACGGTTATTACGGCGACACATCGCGAATGTATACCGTTGGCGAAATTTCTGAAGAAGCCGAAAATCTTATCGACACTACTTTTCATTGCCTCGATCTGGGAATTGAACAGGTAAAGCCGGGGAACCGGTTTGGTAATATTGGGTTTGTAATAAACCGCTATGCAAAAGCAAAAGGATACTCGGTGGTTTACGAATTTTGTGGCCACGGCGTTGGACTTGAGTTTCACGAAGAGCCGCAGGTTGACCATGCGTCGCGCCGAAATACAGGCCCCAAAATGAAACCGGGAATGATTTTTACCATCGAACCAATGATTAATCAGGGGCGGCCCAAAGCCAATGTCGACGAAACCGATGGTTGGACAGCCCGTACTACCGACAATAAACTTTCGGCTCAATTCGAACATACCATTTTGGTTACCGAAACGGGCTGCGAAGTTCTTACCGATATTCATAACGAATATCCGGTTACATAAAAAGTTGTTTATTTCATCCTTCTGTTGTCCGTCAACTGACGGATGATATTTCTCTTGGATCTCAGGAGAGAGTATATGCTTAAATCACATAGTTTTACGGATTTAAGATTGGTTCTTTTCCCCTTTTCCTGCGGCAAATAATTAAAACATAATTACAGAGTACTTCAACTTTTGGGTTAATGGGGCAATTAAAACTTTAATGAATCGGTTTTTCCCCTGCAGGAGGTCATACTCTTTGGTTCGACTCAAAGCCGGTTCGCAGCGACGGCCTCGGTTGGTGAGCCGGAAAACAAGCGATAACGACGTTAAAAAAATCCTGCTGTTTGAGGAGGTACGACGAGTTCAGGATTTTTAGTCGTTATTGCGTAGCTTTTCCGAGTGAAGCGAACGCAGCCTTGGGCTTTTTGTTTACTTTTTGGACTAAGCCAAAAAGTAAAATCCGCCCGATAGGGCAAAAGTAACTTTATGACATCACCCTGACCGGCAACCCAAAAGTTTAAATGCCTCTGGAAATCTATTTATATATTGAATCAACCCGAGTTATGAAGTGAACCATAACTACGGCTATGCTTAAGTTATTTGCTTTGTTAAAGGGAAAAATAACATCCTAAATCCCGGAGTACATCGAGATCCTGAAAAGCTATGTAGTTTGAGTATATGAAACCCCGAGGCAAAGCCTCGAGGTATTTTTTGAATAAAGTAAGGTTGGTATTATTTACAATCTTTACAAGCGTTGTAAATTCCGTCGAACATCTCTTTTACATCGGTAGCGGCAACTGCCGAGTAGGCAACACGAAGTACATTTCCCAAACTAATTAACCCGATGCTGTATTTTTCAATTAACACTTTACGCACCTCCTCGCCATTTAATCCATCGGCAAGTTTTATGCACATAAAGTAACCCGAGTTGTAGGGCAGTGCAGTAAAATACGACTTGTATTCTTCCTCTTTTAATGTCTCTTTCACTGCGTCGTAACGTGTTTTCATTATGTCGTACTTTGCCTCTTTTTGTTCGGCATATTCGGGGCTGCTAAATGCTTCGAGCAATAACGATTGTGAGATGTTAGCCGAATTCGAAATGTTTCCGCGAATGGCTCCGGCAGTTTTTGCTTCAAGCGTGCCGTACAGTTCAGCATCGCCGCCTTTTATTCCGTAGGTAATAAATCCAACCCGGAATCCCCACACATAATCTTCTTTTGTTGCTCCGTCGATTTTAATGGCTAATACATTTTCGTGAAGCGTACAAAGCTCAGTGAAAATACTTTCGCGGGCAATTCCCTCTTCGTAAACCAGCCCAAAATAGGCATCGTCGGTTATGGTAACAATTTTATTTCCTTTTTCGGCGGCAGCTTTTACAATGGCAACTATGGCACTTTGCTCGGTATCGGTGGGCGTGTATCCCGACGGATTATTTGGGAAATTCAGAATTATCACTTTTTTCCCAATCCCGCCTTCGTTTAATTTTTCTTCAAAAGCTTCTAAATCGAAACCACCATTCTTGAAAAGATTAAATTTTACCAGTTTTGCATTGTATGCGTTTGCAAGTGTTAAGTTGTAATTTCCCCAAAAAAGATCGGGAACAATTACTTCGTCGCCGGCATCGAGAAACAGATAACCGGCCATACTAATTCCGTGGGTCAGCGCATTGGTAACAACCGGAAGGCTCAGCTCAACATTGTTTAACGACGGGTTTTTTTCGTAAATCATTGTCTTCCATTTGGCGCGAATATCGGGGCGACCAAAACTTGGTGCATATGGAAATACCCGCGAAGGATCCATATTGATTTTCGATGCAATCGACTCTAAACGCATTGGTGTTCCGTCGTCTTCTATTGCTGCGCCAATAGTAGCATTAATTTTTGTCCCTTTTGCCTCTGCTGTCTGTCCAAGAATTCCTTTTTTCGGAAAGAAAATCTCTTTACCTCTTTCTGATAAAAGTTCAAAAACCTGATTGCTTTTTTCCTGAATAGTTGCATTGAGTGCTTCAGCCTGTGGATTCATATCTCTATTTTTTATTTTAACTAATTGTTATAAATTGGCGTGCAAGATAGGGAAATTGTATTTTTAAAAGGTGTGCTTGCTAGCAATTTGAGCAATTTCTTGACAATTATGCAACAAATTTAATTTTGGGCAAATGTTAACTGCAACAACTAAAAAGATTTTAATGCACCTGCTATTGCGAAAAAACCATAAAGAGCTGTCAATCCTGCAAATATGATAAACCATCGATATTTTTTACTCTTTCTTAAATCGAAAAAGATGGCAACTAAAGCCAGAACTGCCGAGAGTACAAAACTTAAATAGGCAGGTAAAAGTTTTGCCTGAAACGGAATGTCGCTTCCATCTTTTTTATCAACTATTTCGGTGTGAGCAATGTGTTGCCCCGACGTAAAAAAGTCACCCGAAAGAATGAACAGAGAAAAAATGCCAAGCAGAACAAAGGTAATTGCGCCAATAACACGGAATGTTCTTTTCTTCTCAATCCAACCGTAAGTTACACCAAAAACGGCAGCAAAAATAAACCATTGTGGCAAAGTATAAATTAGTGTAGTATTCATTTAATTTGTTTTTACGGCAAAGTAGAGAATTTTTATTTATTCATAAAAATAAAAACAGGCAGAACCTTTTCAATAAAAGAGTATTTTTGCAACTTAAAACAATAGTTGTGAAAAAACTTGAAATAAATTCAAAGGCCAAAGCTCTTATTTTCGATTTAGATGGAACGCTGGCCGATACAATGCCGGTGCATTTTTGGGCCTATAAAAATATTTTAGTCGATTATGGCATTGATTTTACACCCGAACTTTTTGCTACGCTTGCCGGAGTTCCGGCCGTTCAAACCATAGAAAGATTAAACCAGCAGTTTGGAACCCGAATGAATGCGGAGGAGGTTGGCCATTTAAAAGAGGCCGAATACGAAAAAATAATGTATAAAATGAAACCGGTAGAACCGGTAATTGAGTTGGTAAAAAAATACCACGGTAAAATGCCAATGGCAGTTGGTACCGGGGGATACACGCGACTTGCCTGGAAAACGATGGAGATTCTGGGACTCGATAACTACTTCGATATTTTGGTGTCGGGGAACGATGTTACTCATCCGAAACCGCACCCCGAAACATTTTTAAAGTGTGCCGAACGAATGGGTGTCGATCCTGCCGTTTGTGAAGTGTTTGAGGATGCCGAATTGGGAATTCAAGCAGCGAAAGCAGGCGGAATGATGGCAACGCTGGTAACCGATTTTTATGAAATTACCATTGGCGACAAAATTTAAAATTCTATGAAGCATTTTTTTAAATTCACCATTTTTGTAACTATTGTTTTCGTATTGTTTGCCTCGTGTTCAGAAGGCAAATACAAAAACAAACGAAATCTGACCATCGCATTTTATAATGTCGAAAATTTGTTCGATACGATTGACAATCCACATAAAAACGATAACGAGTTTTTACCTGCTAGTAAAAAGAGGTGGAGCGAAAAACGGTACGAAAAGAAAATAGAAGACCTTGCAAAAGTGTTGGGTTCGATAAATGAAAATGAGCTGCCGGAAATTATAGGTTTGTGCGAAGTTGAAAACCGTGCAGTTGTTGCCGATTTGGTAAAAAGTGAACCGCTTAGAAAAGGGAAATACAAAATAATTCATTACGAAAGTCCCGATTTCAGGGGGATTGATTGTGCATTAATTTATCGGCCCAACGAATTTAAGGTACTAACAAGTTTCCCGATACGAGTAAAATTTAGAGATAAACCCAACTACACCACCCGCGATATTTTATATGTAAAGGGGAAAACAAAAAACCGCGAGATACTCCATATATTTGTGAATCACTGGCCATCGAGAATTGGTGGATTGGCAAAATCGGAACCCCGCCGCGTTGAAGTGGCAACACTGTTAAAAAGTAAAATCGATTCGATTTTAACCGGTTCACCGGAAGCAAATATTATTGTAATGGGCGATATGAACGATGAACCTTCGAACAAAAGTCTCGCAGAAGTTTTGGGTGCTCAGAAACCGGAATCGGCAAATGCCGAATTGGTAAACCTGATGTATCCGGTTCACGAAAACAAAATGGGCTCGTATCTTTATCGTGGCAACTGGAATATGCTCGATAACCTTGTTGTCTCAAAAAGTTTGCTCGACGATAACGGGTTTCGTTGTACGCCCGAAAAAGGTTTTGTCTTTCATGAAAAGTGGATGGAATACAAAAACAAAAAAGGCGAGATTTCGCCCAACCGAACTTATGGCGGCCCAAACTATTACGGGGGAATTAGCGACCATTTTCCGGTTTATTTTATGTTGAAAAGGTGACGGGGAAGAGGTAAGATAAATTAATTGTGGGGTCAGGTGAAAAGCTCTGTTGTGTGTCAGATGTGACTTTGTGAAGTGAGGATGTGTAAATACTTTAAACATATCAAATAGTAGATCTAAAGGTATATTATGTTTGATTGATCTTCAGCAGACCCTCGATAATGATTTCATCCCTATAAAACAATTATCTGAAATCTTACAGATTGCTTCGTTATTCTGCCTCGCAATGGGTAACGTTTAGTTCAACTTCGCTTCAATAATCCGGGTAATTATTCCTTTTAATGTAAGTTGCATGGCTTCAATCTGTTGCGGAATAAAGCTGGTTTCGGTCATTCCCGGCGTAGTATTTACTTCGAGGAAATAGAATTCGTTGTTCATTAAAATAAAGTCGATTCGTGCAATTCCCGAACACTCGCATAAATCGTAAATTTTGGAACTTAAACGCTGGCACTGTTTCGTTTGACTTTCGGAAAGTCGTGCCGGTGTAATTTCGTTGGCTGCACCGGGTCGGTATTTTGCATCGAAATCGAAGAATTCATTTTCGGTAATAATTTCGGTTACCGGTAAAACTATTTTCTCGTCACCTGTTTGTATTACTCCACAGGTAAATTCCTGCCCGTCAATAAATTGCTCAATCAATACTTCGTTGCTTTCTTGTTGTGCTTTTTTTATGGCTGGTAAAATTTCCTCTACTGTTTTTACTTTTGTAATTCCAAAACTCGACCCGCCGGCATTGGGTTTTATAAACAATGGAAGTTTTAATTTCGAAGCAATTTCAACGGAATCAATTTTATCGTTTTTCGTTATTTTTAACGAGTTTGCCATTTTTATTCCGAAACTACGAAGATAGTTGTTGCAAAACCATTTGTTAAAAGTTAACGACGAGGAGTGTACATTTCCTGTAGAGTAGGGGATTTGAATTAAATCGAAATAGGCTTGTAAAATACCATCTTCACCCGGTGTTCCGTGTATGGTAATGTAGGCAAATGCAAACGTTATTTTTTCGCCTTTTAACCCGAAACTAAAATCGGATTTATCGATGTTGGCAATCTTTTCTTCGTTTTTAAAAACTTCCCATTTTTCCCCTTTTATTTGAATTATCCAGGGAGTAAATTTTGTTGTGTCAACAGCGTTGAAAATATTGGCACCACTCTTTACCGAAACAATAAATTCGGAAGAGTTGCCGCCCACAACAACCGCAATATTTGGTTTATTACTCATTTCTGTTTGCAATATAGTTTTCCCATTTTTCTATTGCCGAAGCTAAATCGTCGGGCAGTTCAGAATTAAACCGCATCATTTCGCCGGTAGTTGGATGTACAAACCCGAGCGTTTTAGCGTGCAACGCTTGGCGTGGTAAAATTTTAAAACAATTTATTACAAATTGTTTGTATTTACTAAATGTAGTTCCGCGTAATATTTTGTCGCCTCCGTAATTCGAGTCGTTAAAAAGCGGGTGGTTAATGTATTTCATATGCACTCTTATTTGGTGTGTGCGCCCTGTCTCGAGCCTGCATTCTACCAATGTTACATAACCAATTCGTTTTAAAACTTTGTAGTGCGTTACGGCATGTTTTCCAAAATCACCTTCCGGGAAAACAGTAAAAACCTGTCTGTTTTTCAGGCTCCGTCCAATATTTCCGGTAATTGTACCTTCGTCTTCTTTTAGGCTTCCCCATACCAGCGCATGGTAGCGCCGCTCGGTAGTTTTATTAAAAAACTGAAGGGCAAGTTTATTCTTGGCCAATTCAGTTTTGGCCACTACCATTAACCCCGACGTGTCTTTATCAATCCGGTGTACCAGGCCGGGGCGTGGGTCTTCGCTGTTAAACAGCGGCAAATCTTTAAAATAGTATGCCAGTGCATTTACCAGTGTGCCCGAATAGTTTCCGTGCCCGGGATGTACAACCAACCCCGGAGGTTTGTTAATAACAAGCAGTTGGTCGTCTTCGTAAACAATATTTAGCGGAATATCTTCGGCAATAATTTTTAGTTCGCGCCGCGGATAGTCCATAACAATTACAATTTCGTCGTTGGGCTTAACTTTGTAGTTGGGTTTAACCGGTTTGTTATTGGCAAGAATATTTCCGGCATCGGCAGCCGCCTGAATACGACTCCGCGAGGCATTCTCGATGCGGTTCGAAAGAAACTTATCGATACGCAGAGCAGTTTGTCCGGCATCAACAGTTAAGCGGTAATGTTCGAACAATCCCTCTTCCTGTTCCTCGTTTTCGTTCGTGTATTCACTCATTTTTATTTGTCTGAAATTTCTTCTCCTGTTATCTTTTTTATCTTCTCTTCGTCAACAGTTACCCACAAATCAACCGAAGTTCCCATTTCTACCATCGATGTGGTTTTCGGATTCGGGTACTGTTTCCAAACAACGGCATTTAACGAGTCTTCGGCTGTTGCAATTGATTGGTCGTAAATTAAAACACCCGAATTGAGCATGGCGTTTGTTATAACCTCCTTGGCCGAATCGATAGTCATATTTGTTAAATCGGGCAGTGGTGTTTGTTCGTTTTCCGAATCGCGCCCCACTACAAAATCGATTGTGCTTCCTTTAATAAGTAAGTTCCCCGGCAGGACTTCCATCGAATCCTGCGTAACTTTCAATACCAGATTGTTATATTCCGATGGCTGGTATGATATTTCGCCAACAAGCAGCCCGCTGTTTTTTGTTAAAACCTGTGCTTGCCGGAAAGAGATGTCGGTAAGTTTTGGCAGCGCCACCCGCTCTTTTTGTGTGTAGTTAATGGTAAGAAAAATAGTGCGGTTTTCTTTTACTCTGAAACCCGCTTTCGGTACCTGGTCGACAACGCCGCCGGGCTGAACGGCGTCGGTATAAACCGAGTCGATGATATTAATGCGAAGATGATTTTCTTCGGCAATTGTCATAACTTCCTGCTGAAGCATTCCTGTGAAATCGGGAACCGGATTCGATTCGCCATGATGTGTATACGTTTTTAAACTTTGAAGAACAACAACAATAATTGCAACAACCAAAATTACCGCAATTAGTAAATTCAATAAAAATACTCTACTGACTAAAAATTTCTTTAAACTCATCTTAATTTTAAGTGGTTACAACATTCATTATCTCTTCGAAAAACCTCAAAGCTAATAATCTTAACGATTATTGTAAAACAAAAATAACCCAAAAAAAGTATGCTGAAAGATAAAACTGATTTTTATGAAAAGAATAGTTCGTTAGTTTTTTGTCTTGGCTCCAGCACCTTGGCTCTTGATTCTGGCATCTTGGTTCTAACAATCTATTAGTTAATACAGCTTAAGAATGTTGTAAACCGAATCTCTTTCAACCGGAATTAGTTGCAACTCTTTTATTAAGTTAATTAATTCGTTGCTGCTGGCAGCCGGATTTTCTTCGGAGCCTGCCATCGAATATATTTTTGTCGAATCGTCGATTGTGCCGTCTAAGTCGTCAACTCCAAACTCTAACGAAAGTTGTGCGGCCTGTTTTCCAATCATTGGCCAATACGCTTTCAGGTGCGGAATATTGTCGAGGAAAATACGCGAGACGGCATAATTCTTTAAATCTTCAATTAAAGTTGTCTCTCTAACTCTCGAATATTCATTGTTTTCGCGTTTAAATTTTAGTGGAATAAATGCGTTAAATCCGTTTGTTTTTTCCTGAGTTTCGCGTAGTCGGTTTAAATGGTCAACCCGCTGTTCGTAGTTTTCAAGCAATCCGTAAAGAATGGTTGCATTGGTGGGAATTCCCAATTTATGTGCTACGGTATGAATTCTCAGCCACTCTTCCGAACCCGTTTTGTCGGGGCAGATATTTGCCCGTAGTTTCTCGTCGAAAATTTCGGCACCGCCACCTGGCATCGATTCCAGTCCGGCGTCTTTTAATTTTTGCAATCCCTCTTCAACCGTTATATTTCCCATCTGGCACATCTGGTCAATCTCTACTGCTGTAAATGCCTTAATGTGCAAATGTGGTGCTGTTTTTTTTATTGCCTGTACCATTTCGATGTAAAAGTTCACATCGCGATTTGGGTGAACGCCGCCAACAATATGAATTTCGGTGGCTCCACTTTTTTTATGCTTTTCTATCTCGGTCAGAATATCGTCGATACTCAATTCCCAGGCTCCTTTTTGCCCTTCGCGCCTGCGGTACGAACAGAATTTGCAGTGGTTCACACAAATGTTTGTGGGTTCAACATGAAAATTCCGATTAAAATAGACATAATCTCCACTGAGCCGTTTTTTTGTTACTCCGGCTAAAACACCCAGCAGTGCAAGCTCCGATGTGTTGTAAAGTTCAACGGCATCTTCCATCGAAATTCGCTCGGCATTAAAAACTTTCTCGGCAATTGTTTTTAACGAAGCTGAAATATGTAACGACTGAATTATGCTTCTGGCTGTATTCATTTTGAGTATTCTTTGCTCGTTTTTAACTTATCGTGTTATACTCAACCTATTTAGCTTTGAGATATTCATACCCATAAACACGAAAAGGTAAAGAATACAATTCTTTACCTTCCCGCAAAAGTTGAAAGTATTAAAACTATCTTTTGTGTCTCGGTTCGTCCGAAACAGATAATTTCTTTCTTCCTTTTGCACGACGAGCTTTAATTACTTTACGCCCACTTACAGTCGACATTCTCTCTCTAAACCCGTGCTTGTTTTTTCTTTTTCTATTCGATGGCTGAAATGTTCTTTTCATCTCTATCTGTTTTTAATCTTTTATTGTCTATAAATTTCGGACTGCAAAAATAGGTCTTTTTTTATTTCTGCCAAAACAATGAGCTGTTTTTTACAAGAAATAACATGCGCTTTAACTATTCAATGGCAGAACTATTTCGAAAAAATAAGTTTTAAAGCCATTCCAATCATCAATACGCCAAAAACGCGACGTAGCATTTTGTCGGAAATGTTTAGCGAGAATTGCGAGCCGAAGTAAGCTCCAACAACAAATGTAATGGAAAGAACAAGTGCAATTTTCCAGTTAACATTCCCGTCTTTCCAATAGTTCCACGCAGCCAAAATACCAACCGGGGGCAACATAAAAGCGAGGCTTGTTCCCTGTGCTTCATGCTGCGACAATCCTAAAATAAAAACCAGTGCAGGAATAACAATTATTGCACCGCCTATTCCAAAAATGCCTGACAAAAGTCCCGAAATTATACCAATAACAATTAAAATAATCAGTTGTGTTATGCCCATATCTTTAGTCCTCTTTTTTTATTGAAAAACGAAATCCAATACCATGTAAGTTGGTAATTTTAATATTGGTATCGGCTTTAAAATATTTACGTAATCGCGAAATAAAAACATCTAAACTGCGCCCGAGATAATAATCGTTTGAACCCCAAACATTTTGCAAAATATCGTTGCGACTAAGAACTTTATTTGAGTTTTCGGTAAAATACCGAATCAATTCGGCCTCTTTTAATGTAAGCGTTCGCGTGTCGCCATTAATTGAAAGAGTAAGGTCGTCGCAATTAAACAGAAATTTCCCAACTTGTTTTGTTTTTATTTGAGATGTATTGGAAATGTGTTTCGATTGACTGCGCTTTAAAAATATTTTAATCTTCAGCAGCAGCTCTTCCATACTAAATGGTTTCGATATGTAGTCGTCGCCACCAATGGTTAGCCCGGTTATTTTATCTTCGGTCATTGCACGTGCAGTAAGAAAAATAATTGGAATCTGCTGATTGGTTTTTCGTACCGTTTCGGCAACTTTAAACCCGTCAATTTTTGGCAACATAACATCTAAAACAATTATATCGAACTTGTTTGTGTTAAAAAGTGCCAACGCTTTTTCTCCGTCTTCGGCAATTTCAACCAGGTAATTGTTCTCCTCCAGATTGTCTTTCACAATAAACCGTAAAGCTTCGTCGTCTTCAACCAATAATATTTTTACCCGGGATTCGTTCATTTTTTATTCTGAATATAAAGTGTAAATATACTTCCTCCGTTGCTATTTTCATCAACTTTTATTTTCCATTTATGGGCATCTGTCATTTTTTTAACATAGTCTAATCCCAATCCAAACCCTTTTACATTATGAACATTTCCGGTAGGAACGCGGTAAAATTTTGTAAAAATCTTTTTTCGCTGGTCTTTCGAAATGCCAATTCCATTGTCGGCAAAACTCAACACAAAACGATTGTTTTGTTTTGTTAGTTTCACTTCAATAACGGGCTGTTTTTCACAGTATTTAACGGCATTCTCAAGTATATTCAAAACCAAATTTGTAAAATGAAATTTGTCGGCATAAATAACTGCATCGGTCTCTTCTGTTTTAATCCGAACGGTTGCGCTTTGTCCAAAATCTGTTTTCGAAAACTGTTCAATAATTTCCGTTAATGCCTCATAAAGTTTTATCTCTTCACGATTTAATCGTATCCGGTTTTTTTCTAACGAAGCAAGATTAAGTACTTTCTCCACGTTTTTCGACAGCCGGTTGTTTTGCTCCTCAATAATGCGTGCATATTCAAACAAGCGTTTAGGCGAGTTAATAATTTTTTTGTTACTAATTACTTTTGCCGAAAGTGCAATAGACGAGATGGGCGTTTTTAACTCGTGCGTTAAATTGTTTATAAAGTTTTTTTGAACTTCGGAAAGTTGTCGCTGTTTGATTATTACCCAAAGTGTGTACCCAAAAAAGAGAATTACAACAATCAGCAGTCCGGTTAAAAAGTACCAGATTGAGAGATGCGAAATAAGAAATGCCGAACGGTTTGGGAAATGAATACCAAAATAATTGGTGTAGTTTTTATTCATTGGAAAATCGAACTGCGATGGTTTCTCCTCAAGATTTGTAGAAATATATGTACGCTCTTCCATCTGTTCCGAGTCGGGGTTGTAAATGGCATATTCAAAATCGGTGTAAATTTCGTGCTTCTTTAGCTGTTCAATTAAATTTGTTTTCAGCAAATCGTTGTCGATAGCAGTATTTACATTTACCAAATAGTAATTGCCCGAAACAAGCTCAACCGGAGTAATACTGTCGAAATTCGCACTCTTCCCCCCTGCAAGTAAAATTTGCCAGGCAACCTCTTTTAGCGCAACACTTGTACTTTCACGAAACTGTTTCTCCGAAAAATTGTACGAACTTCGCAGAAAGATAAACTGAATGAAAAAAACTCCGGCAACTGAAATGGTAGCTAAAAATATGATGTATTTTAACGCTTTTCCTTTCATTCTGAAAATTGATTTCTGCGAAACTACGTAAAATTTAACTCTTTATAAAGTTGCCTTGCATTTATTCATTTTCGTTGTTTAAAGTAAAAGGGGATTTTCGAGATTGACAGATTTTCGATTCGACTTTAAACAATTTCTAAAAATAAAAAGTTCTTTTTTTGATTATTGTTAAAGAGCTGTTACATTTGTAATAACACTTTTTGGAAGCTTATTGAATTAAATCCATATTGTTACTTTTCAAAATTAAAACCAAACTTGTCTACTATTATGAAAAACATCCTCGGATTTCTTTTAACCGTAATTGTTTTTACAACATCGTGTTCGTCGGGTAAAAAAGCATTAGAAAAAGGCGATTACTATTCGGCAATGGAGAAGGCGGTAAGTCGTTTGCAGTCGTCGCCAAACAACAGCAATGCAACTCGGGTTTTGCAAGATGGTTATCAGCAGGCACTCGATTGGTCGCAAAACGAGTTAGACCAAATTCTTTCGGGAAGTAATTCGTTTAAATGGGAAGAGGCCATTAATATAATGACACAGGTAAACGCTCTTGCCGACAAAATTAACGCCACTCCCGCTGCACGGAAAATAATCAGGAACCCCAAAAGATACACATCGGAACTCGACCTTGCCTACGACAAAGCAACCGAAGAGCGGTACAATGCCGGGCTTTATAATTTAAAAGCACACACACGCGAATCGGCACGTATTGCGTATAACCACTTTTTAAAAGCCAATAGTTTTACTCCCGGATACAAAGATGTTGCCGAGCAGCTGGCCATTTCGAAAAAACTGGCAACCGTAACCGTTATTTTAGAAACCATTCCGCTAAACACAATTAAATACAAACTCTCTTCGGAATTTTTCTACAACGAAATTTATAATGCAATGAATAAACGATTTCCGCGTGCAAGCTTTGTAAATTTCTATTCGCTTGACGAAGCTGAAAAAGCAAAATTAAAACATCCCGATTTTGTTGTTCGGGTGGAATTTTACGATTTTACAGTTGGAAATACCGAACATACCGAAGTGGAAGAGATGGTAAAACGCAAAGTTGAAATTCCTGCAACCGACTCAACGCGGGCAAAGCACATTAATTACGAGGCAAAATTAAAAACCTACACCGATAAGGTTATTTCGGAAGGCTCGGTAAATATGAAAATTATTGATTTTAATAACAATAAAGTAATTAGGAAAAGACATTTCCCCGGCTCGTTTGTTTGGATAAACGACTATGCAATTTACGTTGGCGACATTGAAGCGTTGAACAACAAACAGCTGGAATTAACAAAAAGAAAAGCACTGCCACTTCCTCCAAAACAAGACCTTTTTATTGAGTTTACCAAACCAATTCATTCTCAGATAACCCAAAATCTACGCAGCTTTTTTAGTAGTTACGATTGATGAAAGATGTTGGAAATAGTAAAAACAGAATACTCACTCGAAAATCCGAAACTAAAAAAACTGGTTGGTTACGACAGTACAAATTATTTAGTCGAGAACCAATCTGAGAAGTTTATTCTGAAAATTTATGCAAATAACCGAGAAGAGGTTGAACTGGCCGGGGCAGAAAATGCACTGTTACTCCATCTGCAAAAAACGAAAAATAAGCGGTTTCCGGTTCCGGTGAAAAACAGAAATAAACAATACATTACTCCTTTTTTCGAAAATAACGAGAAAAAATATGCCCGTTTGTTAACCTATCTCGAAGGTGCTTTCCTGGGCGAAACAGACCACTCCGCTACTCTTTTTAAAACATTGGGGAAGTTTATTGCTGAACTCGATTTGCAACTTCAATCGTTTAGCAATCCGGTTATTGAGGCACGGCAATTTAAATGGGATTTGCAACATTTTTTGCTGAACGAAAAATATTTGCAATACATTCCCGGTGCTGCCGACCGTAAAACAATAGAGCTTGTTTTCGATAGATATAAAACCACTGTTCTTCCCGTTTTGCCAAGCTTACGAAAACAGATAATTCATAACGATGCAAATGAATGGAACACATTAACCGGTAAGAATAAAGTAACCGGATTAATTGATTTTGGCGATATCTGCCACACACAATTGGTTAACGAACCTGCCATTGCACTCACCTACGCGCTTTTGGGAAAATCGAACCCTGTAAATTGGTCAATTCAAATGTTGTCGGAATACAATAAAATTATTGCACTGCACAAAAACGAGGTCTATCTTTTATATCATCTTATTGCTGCACGTTTATGTACAACCGTTTTAAATTCGGCTTTCGAACGGGTGAACCGACCGGAAAACCGCTACATTCAAATTAGCGAAAAACCCGCGTGGGATTTACTGAGAATGTGGACCAAAACAGACCCGGAATTTGTTGGCGATAGATTTTGGAATGAACTTAATACTGTGTAAAATACTCAAACCATATTGCTTCTCTTCGGGGATTGGTTGGTTATTTTTCCTTCCTATCGCAAATCGAATATTCTGCCAAAAATAAGTTTTAGAAAACAATTCCAATATTCATTTTATATCAAACTTAGATAAACCCAATTCTGATTATCTTTGCACTAAATTTTTTTTATGAGTATGATTGACAAATTATCGCAACTGAAAACCCAACTCGAAGGCGACCTTTTTCTCGATAATGTACAACGTGTTTTGTATTCAACCGATGCATCGCAATACAAAGAGCTGCCGCTGGCAGTTACCAAACCAAAATCGAAAGAAGATATTAAAAAGATAATTGCATTTGCCCGCGAAAACGGCACTTCGGTTATTCCGCGCGGAGCGGGAACTTCGCTTGCCGGACAGGTTGTAGGAAGCGGAATTATTGTCGATATCTCGAAATATATGAACCGGATTATCGAGTTCAATAAAGAGGAGAGATTTGTTGTTGTTGAACCGGGTGTTGTTCCGGCAGAGCTCAATCTTTTTCTTGCTGAACACGGCTTGCAATTTGGCCCCGAAACATCGACCGCCAACCGCTGTGTTGTTGGCGGAATGTTGGGGAACAATTCGTGCGGACTGCACTCGATTGTTTATGGTAGCGTTCGCGAACATATTCTGGAGGTAGATGCCATTCTTGCCGACAGCTCGGAAACTACTTTTAAACCTCTTACAAAAGAGGAATTTCAACAAAAACTGACCGATAATTCCAATCAACTCGAAAAAGCGATTTACAAAAACATAGACGATATTTTATCGAATCCCGAAAATCAAAAAGAGATTCGTGATAAATTTCCGGCTCCCGAACTTACCCGTCGAAATATGGGGTACGCCATCGATTCGCTACTCAATTCGGAAATATATACCGAAGGTGGCGAACCGTTTAACTTTTGCAAATTGCTTGCAGGCTCCGAAGGAACGCTTGCTTTTTCGTACCGTATTAAGTTGAATTTAATACCGCTGCCTCCTAAATATAAAGGACTGGTTTGTGCACATTTCGAAACGCTGGAAGAGTCGTTGCACGGAAATTTGGTTGCACTGAAACACAATCCAACAGCCATTGAACTGATGGACGATGCCATTATGCAGTGCACAAAAGGAAACCGCGAACAGAATAAAAACCGCTTTTTCGTAAAAGGCGATCCGGGTGCGATGTTAATTATCGAGTTTTCGTTCGAAACAGAAAAAGAGTTAACCGATACGGCTGCTGCACTCGAAAAAGATTTTCGTGATGCTGGGCTGGGGTACCATTTCCCGCTGGTTACCGGTGCCGAAAAAATAAAACAGGTGTGGGCTTTGCGAACTGCCGGGCTGGGACTGCTGGCGAATATTCCGGGCGACCGCAAAGGAGTACCGGGAATTGAAGATACTGCCGTTTTACCCAAATATCTTCCCGATTATATTGCCGACCTGAAAGAGGTTTTGGGAAAACTCGGCCTCGACAATATTTATTATGCACACATTGCCACCGGCGAAATCCATTTCCGCCCGCTTATTAATTTTAAAGACCCCGAGGATGTAAGACTTTTCGACACGTTGATGAACGAAGTGGCAGCACTGGTAAAAAAATACCGGGGGTCGATGAGCGGCGAGCACGGCGACGGCCGGGTACGCGGGAAATTTATTCCGTTTATGTTGGGCGAACGCAACTATCAACTGGTTAAAGATGTAAAAAAAGCGTGGGACCCGTACACGGTTTTTAATCCCGGTAAAATTGTCGATACTCCGCCAATTACCGAAAGTTTACGCGTAATTCCGGGGAAAGAAATTCCGGAGGTAAAAACCACTTTCGACTTCTCGAAAAACAAAGGCTATTTTCGCAGTATCGAAAAATGTAACGGCTCGGGCGACTGCCGGAAAAGTTCAAAAATTGGCGGTACACTTTGCCCTACATTTATGGCTACCCGCGACGAAGATAAATCGACTCGCGGACGAGCAAATATTTTACGCGAATTTTTATACAACAACGAAAAAGAGAACCTTTTCGACCATAAAGAGATTTACGATATTCTCGACCTTTGTATCTCGTGTAAAGCGTGTAAAAGCGAGTGCCCGTCGAGTGTTGATATGGCAAAGCTGAAAGCCGAGTTTATGCAGAATTATTACGATATTCACGGCATTCCAATGCGGTCGCGATTAATTGCATATTTACCACGTTTAAATAAACTGGCAGTGGCTTTCCGTCCCATTTCAAATTTTATGATGAACACTTCGTTGATGAAGAAAAGCATCGGATTTTCGACAGAAAGAACGGTTCCAAAACTTTCGAAAATAACTTTGAACCGGTGGTCGGGGAGAGGAATCCCGCTTCCCGGAAATAAACAGAAAGGGAAAGTTTACCTTTTTAACGACGAGTTTACCAACTACAACGAAAGCGATATTGGAATTAAAGCAATTCTTCTTTTAACACAACTGGGTTACGAAGTGAAAATTCCAAAGCACAAAGAGAGCGGACGTACCTTTCTTTCGAAAGGATTAATCAGGACGGCTAAAAAAATTGCCATCGAAAATGTTGCTCTTTTAAAAGATATTGTTTCGGCAGAGACACCGCTTGTGGGAATTGAGCCCTCGGCAATTCTGGCTTTCCGCGACGAATACCCGGAGCTGGTGGATAAAAACCTGCAACCGGCTGCCGATAAACTGGCAAAAAATGCACTTCTTTTTGAAGAGTTTATTGCCGGCGAAATAGAAAAAGGAAATATTTCGGAAACCGATTTTACCACCGAAGAGAAGCAGATTTTGTTGCACGGGCACTGCCAGCAAAAAGCAATTGCCTCAACCGAGCCTTCGAAAAAAATGCTTTCGTTGCCGGTTAACTATTCGGTAAAAGAGATTCCGTCGGGTTGCTGTGGAATGGCCGGCTCGTTCGGGTACGAAAAAGAGCACTACGATTTGTCGATGAAAATTGGCGAGATGGTACTTTTCCCCGCCGTTCGCGAGGCTGAAGATAAAGTTATTATTTCGGCCCCGGGAACTTCGTGCCGCCACCACATTAAAGATGGTACCGGAAAATCGGCTAAACATCCGGTGGAAGTGTTGTACGAGGCGCTGGCTTAAAACTTTGATGTTTCGGAATGTTTATTTGTCCCAGTACTCATCCATTATTTTTTTCATTACCGGGAAATTCTCGTCGGTGTCGCCTGCCTCTTTTTTTAGTTTTAATAGCTCTTTTTTCATCTTCGAAATAATCGGGGCATATTCGCTGTCGTTATAAGCATTGTGCAACTCTTTTGGGTCTTTCTTCAGGTCGTAGAACTCCCAGGCAGGCACGGTATTTTTATGTTCGGCTCCCGGCATATTTAAGTTTTGCCCGTAAAAAAAAGGCCAGTTTATACCGGTGGTTGCGAATTCCAAAATGCCCGGGTCGTTTTACCGAGTGCAACCAGTAGCGATAATACATCGATTTACGCCACTCTTTTGGGGTATTCCCTTTCAGGTTCTCGCGAAAACTTTCGCCTTGAATAAATGCCGGTTTTTTAATATTGGCATAATCGGCAAGAAGTGCCGGAAAATCGATGTTTAGAATAATATCGTCGATACGCGACCCACCCTTAATTTCTTTCGGATAGCGAATAACGAAAGGCATTCGCAGCGACTCTTCGTAAATTAACCGTTTGTCGAAAAAGCCGTGCTCGCCTAAAAAGTAACCCTGATCGGCTGTGTAAATAACAACCGTGTTTTTTGCAAGTCCCGATTTTTCGAGGTAATCGAGAAGTTTCCCAATATTGTCGTCTACAGCAGCACCACTTCGAATGTAATCTTTAATAAATTTATGGTACGTCTTTTTTCTTGCAGCGATACTGTCTAATCCATCAACTGAAAATGGTAATCCCGGGTAGTGTGCCCAAAAATCAGGATTTTTGGTGTTCTCTAAATAGCGGTCTTTTAAAGCGTCCATCGTTTGTCCCTCAAAAGTGCGGCCGGTTGTCTCTTTCCCAAAATCGTATAACGATTCGGGTTCAGGAATTTCAACTCCATCGAGAAGATTTTTAAACCGCTCCGGATAGTCGAACGGTTCGTGGGTGGCTTTAAAATGGCACATCATTAAAAAGGGTTTTGTTTTGTCGCGGTTTTTTATCCAGTCGATGGTTAACCCTGCAATTATATCGGTTGAAAAACCTTTGTGTTCAACGCCGCCTCCATAGTAGTATTCCCAATTTTCTTTTGTTTTCAATACCGGATTCCAATACCGTCCCTGTCCGGGTAAAACGCAATAATAATCGAACCCGGCTGGCTCTTTTTTCAGATGCCATTTCCCAATAATTGCCGTTTGGTAACCGTTTTTCTGAAACACTTTTGCAATATTCATACTGTCGGGTTCCATTGCTTCCGAAAGTGTGTAAATGCCGTTGCGATGACTGTACTGACCCGTTAAAATTGTTGCCCGGCTGGGTGTACAAATCGAGTTTGTACAGAAACAGTTGTTTAAAACGCAACCTTCGTCGGCAAGTTTCCGAATGTTGGGTGTGTGTACCACATCTTTTAAAATTCCACCGTAAACTCCCCACGCTTGCGAGGTGTGGTCGTCGCTTAAAATAAAAAGAATATTTGGGCGCTCTTCATTTTTTTGTTTAGTACTGCACGCCGAAAGCGTTATTACGAGAGCCAGAGCCAGAAATTGAAAGAATTTTGTTGTCATTATTGTTTGATTGTATTTGTAATAATTTAATCGAGAATAGTCGAGAGATTATTTTCTCCTTTATAAGTTTCGCGCCACTCTTTTATTTGCTCATTATCCGACCGACTGTCTTTCGGATAATTGGGGCCGTAAAGCATTGTTTCTTCACGAGTTACAAGTTTGCCGTCTTTAACAAATCCTTCTCCTCGTTCGCTTAAATGTTGAACCATTCGTTTACGCCATTTTAAAAGTTCTTTTTCGAAATCTTTTTTTGTCGAAAGATTTACGGTTTCGCCGGGGTCGTTTTTAAGGTCGAAAAGCTGTTCGTTCCCTGTTCTGAAAAACCAAATGTATTTCCATTTCCCATCGGTTAAAGCAGCCCAGTAATTGTCTTTGCTGTAACAGGTCGAATGTTCCATATCGATATATTGTCGCCACGATGCCGCCGGATTTTTTATTAACGACAGGAGCGATTGTCCATCCATGTCGTCAGGAATTTTTACCCCTGCCGCATCGAGAAAAGTTGGCAAAAAATCGCGTAATTCCGTTGGGTTCTCCAGTATTGAACCTCGTTTTAATTGCCCCTTAAAACTTTTTGGCCACTGTAGTATAAACGGAATGTTCGACGAACCTTCGTAGGCATACGTTTTTCGCCAATGATAGTGGTCGCCCAGCATATCGCCATGGTCGGAAGTAAAACAGATAATTGAGTTGTCGTACATTCCTTTTTCTTTTAGTGCATCTATAATTTTTCCAATCATTTCGTCGATAAACGAGATGTTTGCGTAGTAGTACTTGCGACTTTTTACTGCATGTGCAACGCCAAAATTTCCAAAGGCTGCATTTGGCCCGCCATGTACTGTATCGAGATAGTGACACCAGTCGCCAATAAACGGTTCAGGAATTTTTGCATTCTCATACATATCGACAAAGCGCTGTGGAGGGTCGTAAGGACTGTGTGGCCTGGCAAACGACACTTTCAGAAAAAGGGGTTTGTCGAGGTCGTAGTTTTTAATTAATTCAACGGCTGTTTTTCCTGTCCAATAAGTTGGGTGCAAGTCTTCTTTAAGCTTGTAAATTCCTGCTCTGTGCTCGTTCCACCCAATTCCCGTGGCATCGGGATTTTCGCCCGGTGCATTTAGTTTAAACCAATCGCGGTAATCGCTAATGTAACCGTCTTGCTCAACGCGCCCGCTTTCGTCGGTTAACGTACCATTAAATCCGTGCAGGGCTTTTTGTGGAAACCAGTGCATTTTACCAATTCCGAACGTATAGTACCCGGCCTCTTTTAACATTTCAGGCATTTCGTATTTATATTTGCGGGCTACTCTTCCATATCCCAACATCCCGTGATGCCAGGGCGACATGCCGGTTAACAATCCGGCGCGTGCCGGTGTGCAGCTTGGCACCGACGAGTAACCGTTAACAAACCGAACACCCTCTTTGGCAATATTGTCGATATTTGGCGAAACAACGGCACTGTTTCCCATGCAACCTAGTGCATCGGCACGCTGTTGGTCAGTCATTATAAAAATAATATTCGGTTGTTTCTTTTTATCGCTTGCAAATACATTTAAAACGATAAATAGTAAAATAAAAATTTGTAAAATTTTCATCGGTCTGTTTTTTATTGATTTTACGAAAGTAAGAAAATTGAAGAAATCATAACCTCTTCAAAAAGAGATTGTCTATATCGAATTGGGTTGGCGACAAATAAATAGAGTAGCTATTAGATACGAAGTTCTGTATTGTAACTAATGCCTGAATTAGAATCAATTTGGGTAGCAAGTTAGCTGTATTCTTATCGATTTTCAACTTGAAGTTTGCTTTGTTTTTTGAAAGGAAGTATTGGCGGAAGTGTGGAAATGAAATGGTTACGGGTTTAACTAACCAGTGTCATAAACCCTTTCCCCTCTTTAAATGGTAACGAGAAATAGAATTTTGTCCCCACATCGGGAGTCGATTCAAATTCGAGTTCGCCGCCTAAAAGTTGTACATAATGTTGAGCTATTGAAAGCCCGATTCCCGAGCCTGAAGTAACTTCGTTTACTCTGTTCTCTAACCTGTAAAAGCGGTTATAAACATTTTTAAATTCCTCTTTAGGAATTCCAATTCCCGTGTCGGAAATAATAAATTTCACCTGCTTGTTTCCAATCATTTCGTAGTCGATGGAGATATTTCCATGCATGGTATATTTTACCGCATTATCAACCAGAATGTTTAAAACTTCTTTTAATAAAACGGGGTCGGTTACAAAGCCGAATTCCTGATTGGGCACGTCCAGTTTCAGATTTAATTTTATGTTTTTCGAATCGGGAATTAAAACAAAATAGTTGTTATAAATTTCGCGAAGCAGTATATTTATGCTGCAAAACCGGGTTTTAATATCCACCGTTTTGGTCTCAATTTTCGAAAGATGAATTGTGTTGTCAATCATATTTAGCAACTGCTTCCCATTTTGCGAAATAGCATCGGTAATCTCCATCCTGTCTTTTTGCGTTAACTCGGCCTCGGCCAGCAGTCGCGAAAAATTGGTGATAACATTCATTGGAGTCCTTATTTCGTGCGAGAGGTTGGCTAAAAAGGCCGACTTTAATTTGTCCGATTCTTCGGCTCGTGCAAGTGCTTTCTCGAGTTTAAATTCGGCTGTTTTGCGTTTTGTTATGTCGCGGGCCACCGAAATTACCGAGTGCGAGTTTAGTTTCGCCAACCGCATTTCATATAAAAAAGTGCCATTGGGTGTATTTAACGAGTACTCGATACTTTCAATCGAGTTGTTACGAATGGAAGAGTGGATGCAGCTGTATATTTTGTTCGCCATATTTTCGGGGAACCCAACATCGTAAATTGTGCTGCCTATAATATTTGTATCCTCAATTTTAAAAAGGTGGCTCTCTTTAACAACAAAATCTTCGTAGGTACCGTCTTTATCGATAACAAAAAAGATATCGGGAATTGCTTCGAGTAAAACTTTATAGCGTCGCCGGCTCTCTTCGAGCTTTGCCAATTTGGCTTTTATTTTTGTAATGTCTTCAAAAATTAAAAAATATTTGTTGAATTCGGGCTTTAGCAAATGAACTTTAAACCATTTCTCCATATCTTTCGAATGAAACTCTTTTGTTCTTTTCCGTTTAAACAAAATAAGCTCGTTTACATCGAACTGATTTTTAAAAATGAGATTAAAAACATACTCGGCTTTCTGGTTTTGAATTTCGTATAAATTAATATTGAAATTGGCCTGAAATGCATTGTTCGCCTTTTCAATGGTAAGTTGCATTATGTTTCCGGCATTGTCGTGTTCTGCTTTTAACTCAACAATCGACACCCCGGAATCCTGAAAAATACGAGTTATACTTTGGTTGGTAAGCTTTAGCTGCTCTTTTAGAAACCCTGCAACTTTAAGGTGTTTCTTTTGCAAAAAATAGATAGCAACAAAAAGAGTTGTAAACATTAAAACTGGGTTGGCAACCAGTAAGTTTAGTTTTGCAAACGACTCGAACAGAACATTTGCTTTTAGCTGGTGAACAACAAGAGCAAGAAGACCAATAATAAAATAGAACTTCAGCTTTTCTCCTGTTTCGTCGAAAAACAGAAGAAACAGAAGCCCGCCAACTACCCAGAAAAGTGAAGAATAAACTGTTTCGGTAATTTGTGGATGAGGAATAAAGTCGGAGATAATATAGGCATATACAAAAAACGGGATGGAGAAAATAGAATAGACTACACACTTTATTTTGTTTTTAAGTATGCATATCCCAACAAAAAGTACAGTCGTAATCAATGTAATGTCGCTGTAAATAAAGTCGTTGGTGTTATTTGTTTTGAGATGTAATAGAAACAGAAAAATTGCAAATGAAATTAGAATTACCCAAATAATAAGCAATTGAAAAAGCCTTTTTTGTTCGGTGTTTGAATAGCCGGCCCAGATTTTTTTTGCTGATATTTTATATAACCAATTATACAACAGTGTAAAGTTAAAAATATGCAATAATAATTTATACAAACAGCAATAAAGTTACAAAGTTTTTTTTAGATTTTTGAAACCTGATATTTGTTTTGTTTTCTTGAATGCATATTGAAGCTTGTTGATTATGAAATGATTGTGAAGTGATGTTTTTTTGCGAGCACTGATATTTGTTATGATTTTCGACAAAGAGATTTTTTAAATTTGCAATAGAAAAAATAAATTAAAACTATAAGTTATGGCAAAAGGATTTTTTAATGTGCCGGTTGCAAAAAACGAACCCATTTTAAGTTATGCACCGGGAACTCCTGAAAGAGCGGAGTTGAAAGCAATGATTAATGAGTTGCGCTCGAAAGAGGTTGAATTGCCAATGGTAATTGGTGGAAATGAAGTTTTTACCGACCGTAAGATAAGAATGTTTCCGCCCCATGAAATTGAACATACTTTAGGTTATTACAACCAAGGCGATGCAAGTCATGTTGAAATGGCAATCGATGCAGCTCTTGCTGCCAAAGAAGATTGGGCAAATTTGTCGTGGCAACATCGTGCTTCAATTTTTCTAAAAGCTGCCGATTTATTGTCGGGGCCGTATCGTGCAAAAATTAATGCTGCAACAATGCTGGGGCAGTCGAAAAATGCATTTCAGGCCGAAATTGACGCAGCTTGCGAACTGGCCGATTTTTTCCGTTTCGGGGTACAGGTAATGACCGACATTTATAAAATTCAACCCGAGTCGGCCAAGGGAATGTGGAACTACAACGAGTACCGTCCGTTGGAAGGATTTGTATTTGCACTCACTCCGTTTAACTTTACGTCGATTGCCGGGAACTTACCTGCAGCACCTGCATTAATGGGAAATGTTGTGGTTTGGAAACCTTCGAAAACAGCTTCTTATTCGGCCGGCGTAATTATGGAGATTTTTAAAGAGGCCGGACTGCCCGACGGAGTAATTAACCTTGTTTATGCTCCGGGACCGGTGGTTGCCGATGTTGTGCTAACACATCGCGAGTTTGCAGGAATTCACTTTACCGGTTCAACCGAAGTGTTCCAAAGTATTTGGAAAAAAATTGGTGATAATATTTATAAATACAAATCGTATCCGCGAATTGTTGGCGAAACCGGAGGTAAAGATTTTATTTTTGCCGATAATACTGTTGACCCGCAAACTTTGGCTGTTGCAATGTTGCGCGGAGCATTCGAATATCAGGGGCAAAAATGCTCGGCAGCTTCGCGGGCTTATATTCCTAAAAGTTTGTGGCCCGAAACCAAAGCAATTCTAAGCCGCGAACTGGCCACTGTAAAAATGGGGGCACCCGAAGATTTTACCAACTTTATTAATGCGGTCATCGACGAGCCTTCGTTCGAAAAATTAAAAGGCTATATCGATAATGCAAAAGCCGATGAAGATGCTGATGTAATTTTGGGTGGAAAATGCGATAAATCGGTTGGCTATTTTATTGAACCAACAGTTATTGAAGCGAAAAAGACCGATTACATAACAATGAAAGAGGAGCTGTTTGGGCCGGTTTTAACCGTTTATGTTTACGAAGATGATAAACTCGACGAAACACTCGAGATTCTCGACAATACCTCTATATATGCATTAACCGGAGCAGTACTTTCAAACAACCGGTACAATATCGAGAAGATTACAAAACGCCTGAGCAATGCCGCCGGTAATTTCTATATTAACGATAAGCCAACCGGAGCAGTTGTGGGGCAACAACCATTTGGCGGAGCTCGCGGGTCGGGTACCGACGATAAAGCAGGTTCTATTTTTAACTTTTTGCGTTGGACAGCAATTCGTACAATTAAAGAAACTTTTGTACCGCCGGTAAACTATACTTATCCAAATTTTCAACCCGATGAGGAGTAGAAAAACCTTGTGGTTAACGTATTGAAACAAATAAACTGCACGATGTTTATAAAAAGGGAGTCAACTTGTTCGACTCCCTTTTTTTTGCGTACTATTAATTTTATCTTTGTCGGATAATTATGGTTTTAAAGAACAAAAATATAAAGGAGAAGGTTTCAAAAGTGTCGAGCTATAAATACATTATAGTCACAGTTTTGTTTTTTGTCTGGATTATTTTTTTCGATGAAAATTCCATTGTTACTCATCAGCAGAACAAACAGCGTCTGCAAGAACTTCTTCAGCAAAAAGAGTATTACAAAGAGCGTATTAAATCGGACAAGCAAAAATTGAAAGATCTGAATTCGGGAATGAAAGAACTTGAGAAATTTGCCCGCGAGCAGTACTACATGTCGAAATCCGATGAAGATGTATTTATTGTTGTTGAGGAGAAGAAATAAACGGATTTTTCTTTTGAATTTTATGTAACTATTTGATTGATAGTTAAAATTTCATATCTTGCTTTATTATGAAAGAGAATCTCGACATATTCAAAATTAAAACGAACAATATTCCTCCCCAAAAAGGAAGGGTTTTAATTGCCGAGCCTTTTTTGCCGGGTAGTTATTTTAGCCGCTCGGTTGTTTTATTGGTGTCGCATAGCCCAAAAGGGTCGGTGGGTTTTATTCTGAATAAAGAGATTGATTTTGAGATTCAGGATGTTTTTCCCGATTTTCCCGATTTTCCTGCTTCGGTTTTTTTAGGAGGCCCCGTCTCTACCGATTCAATATATTACCTGCATAAACTGGGGAAACAACTTCCGGGAAGTATAAATGTTATGGGAAATTTGTTTTGGGGTGGCGATTTCGATGTGCTGAAATCTCAAATATCGGCAGGAGTTGTTCACCCGTCCGACATTCATTTTTTCCTTGGCTATTCGGGGTGGGAAGCCGGACAACTGGAAGCTGAATTAAAGGAAGATTCGTGGCTGGTAACCGATGTTGACGAAGAGACAATAATGCGCGAATTTAGTGACGACTCGTGGGCAAAGTTTGTACGAAAAGCAGGAAATCAGTACTCTATTTGGGAACATTTTCCCGAAAATCCTTCGCTGAATTAGAGCGTATTCTCAATCCAAATAGGTTTTCGGGCCACCAGTGTACAAAGCAGCCATTAAAAAACACCTTAAAAACATTCCAAAAAACATAAAAAGGAAACCCTAGTTCTATAACATTTATTCTATGCTGTATAACATTAAAACATATGTATGCCTATTATGCGCTGTATGCCAGCC
>JALUZN010000205.1 GCA_027011835.1 Draconibacterium sp.
GGATACAATTGCAAATGCCGCAGGTTGCGATTCGGTAATTACAATAAATCTTATAATTAACGAAAGTACCAGTTCAACAATTATTGAAACTGCTTGCGACAGTTACGAATCACCAAGCGGGAATTATATTTGGACAAGCAGCGGTAACTATCAGGATACAATTGCAAATGCCGCAGGTTGCGATTCGGTAATTACAATAAATCTTACAATTAACGAAAGTACCAGCTCAACAATTTCTGCAACTGCTTGCGATAGTTACGAATCACCAAGCGGAAATTATGTTTGGACAAGCAGCGGTACCTATCAGGATACAATTTTGAATGCCGCAGGTTGCGACTCGGTAATTACGATAAATCTTACAATTAACGAAAGTACCAGTTCAACAATTACGGAAACTGCTTGCAACAGTTACGAATCACCAAGCGGGAATTATATTTGGACAAGCAGCGGCACCTATCAGGATACAATTGCAAATGCCGCAGGTTGCGATTCAGTAATTACAATAAATCTTACAATTAACGAAAGTACCAGTTCAACAATTTCTGCAACTGTTTGCGACAGTTACGATTCTCCGAGCGGAAATTATACATGGACAAGTAGCGGTACATATATCGATACACTTGTCAGTTCAGCAGGTTGCGACTCTGTGATTACTGTAAATTTAACGGTTCATAAAAGTACAAATTCAGAAATTACTGTAGTTATTGAAGAAAGTGATTTCCCGTATATTTTTGGGACTCAAACTTTAACATCAGCAGGAGAATATACCGAAATATTCCAGTCGCAAAATGGCTGCGACAGTACGGTTACTCTTAGTTTAATTGTGGGAGATGTAATTCCGCCCCGTTTGAAATGTAGAGCCATAAATATTTTTCTTGATGAAAATGGAAGTTATGAACTTAGCGAAACTGATATTGCTACCATATCAGAAGGTTCTACAGATAATACTACTGCCGCCGAAGATTTAATAACAACTGTGTCTCCTTCTACTTTTAATTGCGAAAATGTGGGTGATGCGTGGTTGCGCGTTTACGTAACCGATGAGGCAGGAAACAAATCTTCACGAGGTTGGATTCGTTGTACCGTAATCGATTCCATTGATTTATCGTTTGTGCCTGTCGGGGATATTGAGATAGAGGTTGCAGCTGGCATTTGTGAAACAAAAGTTGAATATCCGGAAATTAGTACAATCAATCCGTGTGCGCAAATTGAATTTGTTGAAGGTCTTGGCCCTGACGGTATGTTTCCTTTAGGAACAACTACCGAAACATGGCGGGCAATAAACACAAGTGGCGACACAACAGAGGTCTCTTTCGATGTAACCGTAACAACAGTCAATTCATTGCCAACGCTCTTGCAGCTAACAGATACATTAATCGATGAAGATTCAGATCCGGTTACTTTGCCATTAAGAGGTATCTCGTACGGAAAAGATTGTATGGAACAGGGAATAACAGTTTCTGCCGTTACCAATAATTCTGCATTGTTAACTAATATCGAGGTTAATTATACTGAAGGAGATTCTGTTGGTTCGTTGGAGTTTACAATTGCTCCCAATTTTAGTGGTAGTGCAGAAGTAACCGTTACAGTTGAAGACCGTGAAGGTGCAATAGTTTCGGATACGTTTGTTATTACTGTGTCTCCGGTTAACGATCCTCCGTTTGTGGTAACATCTGTTGCAAATCAGATGGTATATGCTTCGTATGAGTTGAAAATATCAGTTAGTTCAATTTTGGGAGAATTATTTGACGATATTGATGATACAACGTTAACTATTGTTGTTGCCAAAGAAGATGGTGCAGCATTACCTGCGTGGGCAACAATTATAAATGATTCACTAATTTGCACACCTATGATTGCAGACACTGGTAGTTATACGTTTGTTGTTACGGCAACCGATGCTGCCGGAGCATCCAGCTCGACTAAATTCACATTAATTGTTAAAGATTATCCAACAGCAATAGATTATATTGAATCTGGTATATTTGAAGTTTCGATGTTCCCAAATCCAACAAAAGGGGAAGTTACACTTAAAATTAATTCATCGAGTATTAACGATTCGGAAGTTATCGTAAGGAGTATTACAGGAAGTGAAGTGTTCCGAAAAAGTTATAAAGCTACTAATTTAATAAAACTTGATTTGTCGGAACAGGTAAGTGGAGTCTATTTGGTAACGCTTAAACATGGTAATAACTCTGTTATAAAAAAACTGATATTGGATAAAAGGTAAATTTTTTATAATCTTTTGAAACAATATTTAGCGATTTTCAGCAGTAGAGCTAAAACATAGAAGGGGTAAATTCACGAATTGGATTTACCCGCTTTTATGTTTTTATACTCAATTCATTTAGCTTCTCGGATCCCGATGTACATCGTGATTATCCTTTGCCGTTGGCTTTAGCCAACGGATTTAAAGCATGTCAAAAACAATTGGGCTTCAGCCCAGAATAATTTGTTCCTAAAAAATATAGTTTGATAGATTCCAGGGCCAGTAGATTGATTTGTAGTTTCTATGTCCGCCCTTAAAAGGGACGGCAAAGAATATTTTTTATAACCCGATAAGCAAAAGAAATAAGCAAAAAAAACCAATCAATCCCAATGTACATTGGGAGAAAAGCTATATGGTTTGAGTATATTAATTATCTGTTCCATCTCGGGAATTTAGTCTATTTCTAAAACCTTACCTTTTAACCGAATACGGGCTGAAACGGTTTCAGCACTTTTTTCTCCGGGTTGTCCTCCGCCAACCGAAATGGTAAACCAGCCCGGTTCAATTACCCGTTTATTGCTTTCACCAATCATCGAAAACTGGCGGGCAGTTAAATTAAATTCAACTGTTTTCGATTCTCCTGCTTTTAAATGAATTCGTTCGAATCCTTCGAGTTGTAATTTTGGGCGGGGTGTAGATGCCTCTTCGTCTTTCAGATAGAGTTGCACCACTTCGTCGCCATCTTTTTTGCCAGTATTTGTAACATTTACTTTTACGGTAACATCGCTTCCGGTTTTTGCTTTTTTTGCCAGTTTTAAGTCGGAATAACTAAAAGTTGTATAACTCAATCCATAACCGAACGGATAAAGCGGCTCTTTTTCGAAATATTTGTATGTTCTGCCTGCCATATCGTATTCGTCGAAAGGAGGTAGCTGATTAACCGATTTGTAGTAGGTAACCGGTAGTCGCCCGGCCGGATTGTAGTCGCCAAAAAGAACGTCAGCAACGGCTGTTCCTCCCTCTTGTCCGGGATATCCTGCCGAAAGAATTGCATCTACTTTTTGGTTGGCCTCGTTTATGGCGAGTGCGCTGCCGTTTAACAGAACCAAAATAACCGGTTTCTCGGTTGCCTCAATGGCCTGCATTAAATTGCGCTGTGTTTTTGGAAGTTTTAAATGAGTACGATCGCCACCTTCAAAACCATCTACTTTTATGGGCATCTCTTCACCCTCTAACCGTTGCGATAACCCCAAAACCAAAACTACTGCGTCGGCCTTTTTTGCAACCTCTACGGCATCTTGCTGCATGGTTGGATTTGGTTTTGTCCATAAAAATTTTGCGTCGCCATCGCCGTGCCAGTTTTTATATTCGTACACAAATTTATATTTCTTTCCGGCTTCCATTTCTACTGCTTTCTCGCGATGAAAAGCAGCATCCGGACTGAAATGGCTTAATATTTTTTCTCCTTCGAGCCAAATGGTTAGTGTTGGCATTCCCCAACACCCAATGTGGTAAGTTCCCGAAACAGGAGGAACAATATACCCGGTCCAGCGAATACTGAAATTGTCGTCGGGAAGTACTGCTGAAGGTGACCCGGCTTCCCAATAGAAATTTATATTCTTGTCGATACGTGTGAAGGCCGGTTCTCCCTGTAGCTTCGAGTTGGCAAAGTACTCGCCTGTAACACCGGGAGTTCCATCTTCTGTAACCAGATATTCTCCCGGAATAGGGTAAAGATTATCAACTCCCTGAGCAAGATTTGAACCTTCTGAAAAAAGGATTTTTGTATTTTTAAGTTTCTGTTTTAACCCTTTTAAAACGGTAATCGGATTTTTAGCAATTCCGTTATAGTTTCCAACAAGTGCTTCCCAGTTATCGGCATTCGGGCCAATAACAGCCAACGTTTTAATATCTTTTGAAAGCGGTAGAATATTGTTATTGTTCTTGAGCAAAATAATGCTCTCTTTAGCAGCTTCGAGTGCGAGCTCATCGTTCTTTTTCGATGTGTTTACCGAGAAAGGAATTTGCGCATATTTTACCACCTCGTCGGGGTCGAACATGCCCAGTTTAAACCTTGCCATAAAAATGCGTTTCAGTGCCACATCAATTTCATCTTCGGTAATAAGTCCGCGTTTAAGCGATTCACCTAAATGGCTGTATGAATCACCGCAATTGAGGTCTGTTCCGTTTTTAACAGCAACAGCTGCTGCTTCTGCCGCATCTTTCGAGAATCCCTGAAATTGAAAAAAGTCGGAGATTGCCCAACAGTCGGAAACAACATAACCTTTAAATCCCCACTCGCCACGTAAAATGCCATTTAGCTCCGGGTTGGCACAGCACGGAAAGTCGCGAAACTGGTTGTATGCGCCCATAACCGAATAGGCACCTCCATCTTTTATGAGTGTTCTGAAAGCCGGCAGGTAGGTTTCGCGTAAATCGCGCTCGCTAATTTGTGCATTAAACTCATGACGTAGTGATTCGGGGCCTGAATGAACCGCGTAATGTTTTGCCGTAGCCACCACTTTCAGGTATTTGGGGTCATCGCCTTGCAGTCCTTTTACAAACTGTTTCCCCAGCTGACCGGTCAAGTACGGATCTTCGCCATAGGTCTCGTGCCCACGTCCCCAACGTGGGTCGCGAAAGATATTAATATTAGGCGACCAAAAAGTTAAACCCTGATAAATTCCGCGTTTACCCCGTCGTAAAAATTCGTGGTGTTTTGCACGCGCTTCGTCGGAAATGGCAGTAGCAACCCGGTAAATTAAATCTTTATCCCACGAACCTGCAATTGTTATCGACTGTGGAAAAACGGTTGCATAACCGGCACGGGCAACACCGTGCAAACATTCGTTCCACCAGTTGTATTCAGGTATTTGAAGCCGGTCGATTGCCGGTGCATTGTAGAGCAACTGACTAATTTTCTCTTTTACGGTCATTTGCGAAACTAAAAGATCGACCCGCTCGCTCATAGGAATGTCGGGGTCTAAAAAATCGAAATTCTCGTTTTGTGCAATCGTTATAAAACTTAAACTCACTAAAAAAAGGCCAAATACTATCTTTTTCATATCAATCTAATTTACTGTTCTGTTCTGTTACGGTAAAAATAATTATTTAAAATTTATTAGCATACAAATCATTAAAAAAAGAATTTAAACAACTTCAACTTTTACCCTTAAAAGAAAATGTTTTACTTCTTCGAAATACTTTTATTTCATTTCCTGTCAATTTATACCTGATGCTCCCTTTTATTTTCCTGACTATTGCTTTTCCCTTGAATTCCCTTTTGTCATAAGAAGCTTGTCTCCTTTGTACAGTAGTTTTTTTAAACACGTATTAATTTTATACTTTCGATGCTTAAATATTTAGTTTCAATAATTAATTCTGCACAAAAAACATCTTTCAAAGTATGAAACGAGCATGGTCGACAAAACACAAAAGCTTATGTATAAATTGTGCATGCGAGTTCCATGGGTCAAGAATTGCAATTTTTACTTGTATGTTTATCTTTTTGAATTACAATATTTTAATATAATTATATGCGAATGAATAAAAAATTAATACTCTTTTTAGTAGCATTAGTAGTAGCTTACAATGGTTTTGCACAAAAAAATATTTACAATAAATACAATGGTAATTTTGAATTAGGAAACATTTCTAATTGGAGAGCCATAGAAGTAGTTAACGGTGTTGCGCGTCATATTGAAAATGAAGAAACAAGTAGTAGCGTTGAAATTACAGATGATTCTAATAGCGGTAGGTACGCTGCCGAATTTACCTGGGGCGTTAGTCCGGCAATTAGTGATATTGTGTTCGATTTAAAAACACCGGTAACAGTAGGTGAGAAATATATTTATAGAGTATCTGCAAAGGTCTCTTCAGGTTCGTGCCGACTACGGGTTTATGCAACATATTATGATGTTAATAATAAAGTTCTGGGCGATTTTAATGAATCTTCCTGGGTATTAACAAATGAATATACACAATATGAGTGGGCAATACCTTCAGTAGCACCTCCTGGAACTTCTTTTGCCGTTATTGGAGTTAGAGCAATTAATGCCAATGGTACGCGGTGGCCCGATTCGGCAGTTACTACCATAATTGATGATGCTCAGTTATGGGAAGGTTCTGTTGGAGAAGAATATACACTAATAACCAGTCTTACTGGTACAGGAGATGGAAGTGTTTCTTTAAGTCCTTCAGGTGGTACGTATGCATCTGGCACAGAGGTTACCATTACTGCAAACGCATATTATCAAAGTGAATTTGTTTCGTGGGGTGGCGATGCTTCCGGCACAACCAATCCAATTGTTATAACTATGGATGGAAATAAAAATATTTCAGCAACTATTAATAGTCAGGTATTTAGTTGTGTTGAAATGACAAATGATTCTAAAGAGGGGGCCAATGCAGTTAAATTTACCTGGCGTACTGATGAGAGTATCGATGATATCTTTTTTGAAATCAGTCCGAAAATTTTACCAAATGCTGATTATATTTTTAAAGCCTCTGCCAAATCAGAATCCGGTCCTTGCCTTCTGGTAATGCATGCTGATTTTTATGACGCTGGTAACACTTTAATAAGTAGTTCTAACGACGACTCCTGGCAATTAACAGATGCCTACGCCCAACATGAATGGGCACTGCCAACATCGCCCGAAAATACATCATACGTTAAAGTGGGTTTTCGAGTGTATAATGCCGATGGTTCCAGATGGCCTGACACTGATATTGTTACTGTAATTGATGAGGTACAATTATGGGGCTCGTCACCATTAAGTGTCGATGATCAGGAAATTAATGAACTGTTTGGTTTAAAGGCGTTTCCAAATCCTATTTCGTCGGGTACAACATTAAATTATCATTTAGATAAGAATTCCTTTGTTAATGTCTCTATTTTTAATTCGTTTGGTCGTTTGGTTGAAACATTGGTGAACGAAGAACAACCATTTGGCAGTCGTACCATGAATTGGGACGGGGGAAATTTACCCGGTGGAGTTTATTATGTCAGGTTAAATGTTTTAAACGGAAATACACAAGTAATAAAAGTTTTAATAAATAATTAGATAATAAAAAATGAAAATCAGATTAACACTAATCATAAGTTTATTTACCGTATTGGGAGCATTTGGTCAAACAAATATATTAGGACCATTAAACGGTGATTTTGAACAGGGCAATATAAACAATTGGAGCGCTGTTGAAGTTTCAGATACAGGAACGGAGTATCCTCTGGGAATACCTGGAGGCGTTGCACTACCTGCTACAAATGCCGAAATTATAGGCTCATCGCATACAAGACCAATCTATTATTTTGGTACTGAAGATTGTTTAAATGAAGGGGCCGATTTTTTACTTGGAATGGGATCTAAAGTAATAAAAATATGGTATTACTATGGTAATGAAACGCCCGATGTAATGTATCCGTGGAACTCTACCTGGGATACTAATGTAAATTCGCTTGTAGAAGGTCTGGAGCAACCATATATAAAAGAATTCTTTGCAAAACCATTTAAAACCTTTGTTTTAAATGTAGCTGCATTCGCAAATAAAAATAATATATATTATTGGAAAGATGGTATTTCGAAAGCACAAGAAGATCAGGAAGAAGAAGAGTTTTATCAATTCACAAAAGCACTACTGGCAAAGTATGCAGGTACAGGTAAAACGTTTATTCTTCAAATGCACGAAGGCGATTGGCATACACGAGGTAATGTAGATGCCAATACTCCTGCTTCAGCAGCGATTCATGCTAATATGGTAAAGTGGCTAAATGCACGTCAAAGAGGTGTTACCAAAGCAAGAAATGAAAGTAAAGCACCAAATGTTGCTGTTTACCATGCAGCAGAAATTAATATAGTACTTAATTCAATGAATAACGGACAACAAAATATGGTGAATGCAGTTTTGCCATATACAAATTTAGATTTGGTTTCATATTCAGCGTACGATTCTTGTTTAAAACCAGCCTGGGGAGACAATCATTCATTTTTAGATGCAGTACGATATATTAAAGAAAAGATGCCGGATAGTCCATCGCACGGAGACAACAATGTGTATATTGGAGAGTTCGGAATTCCTGAAAACGAATTTACCCCACAACAGATACAAGATGTTATGAAAAATACAGTAAATGTTGGTCTGTCAGAAAATTGCCCTTACATTATTTATTGGCAGGTATACGATAATGAAAGAAAATATCAAAATACACCGATACCAATTCATGCAAATTATGAAGCAAGAGGATTTTGGTTAAAAAGACCAAATGGTACAAACTCGTGGCATTATAATTATTTAAAGAGTAAAATAGCAGAGTAAAAAGTGTATTGCCATAAATATCCGATAGCAATTGGTTTATTAAGCTTTTAAATCACAAAAGAGTTTAGGTAAACACGGGAAAAATCTTAGATTCTGATTTTCAGTTTTTGTTCAAACAAATCGATATGAACCGGGAACTCCATCTCAGTCGATTCTCCATCGAAATGAAAAAGGTTTGTTGTGGCGTGTTCAATTACAATTGAGTTTGCACGGTATCGTTCGTAAAACCGAAACCAGTGGATAATACCAAGGAAGAGCGAGATCCCTAAAACCGGATAGAGAATTTTTTTAATGGGTTTTATTAAAATTATATCGAGCAGTCCGTCGTCGGTTTTTGCACCCGGCGATATGTATGCATTATTCCCATACTGACTGGCATTTACAAACGATGCTAAAAAAACTTTCTTCTCAATTTTCTTAGTTCCTATTTTCAGTTTAACATTTACGGGCTTTGCAATTGCTCCTTGTTTTACTGTTAGTCTTATGTATTCGGCACGGCCACGGCGTGTCGAGAGTGCCATTTCGTGTGCAACCTCAGCATCGAATCCCAGACCGGCAGCACACGCAAAAATTTTATTGTTAATTTTCCATAAGTCAACATTATGGTCGGTGCCTTCTACAACATTTTCTACTGCCTTTTTTAATGTAAGTGGAATTTTTAGGTCGCGTGCCAACCCATTTCCCGAGCCAACCGGAATTATTCCCATTGTTGTTCCGCTTCCTGCCAGTCCGCGTGCCACTTCGTTAACGGTTCCATCGCCGCCAACTGCCACAACAATGTCGAAATTTTTCGATGCCGCCGTTTTGGCAAGTTCAACAGCGTGCCCGCCAAAATCGGTAAAATTGTATGCAACTTTAACCTGATAATTCTTAAAAATATCGAGCAGTTTATCGATGTTGTTTTTTATCGACCCACTGCCGGCAAACGAATTTATTATCAGGTAAATATTTTTCAT
>JALUZN010000206.1 GCA_027011835.1 Draconibacterium sp.
AGCTCCAACAACAGAAAGAAACAGTACAACCAAAACCCAAATAAGTTTGTCGTTACCATCGAATTTACTTTTTAAAATATCGATTAATGCAACAATTGGAATAACAAATAAAATTGGAATAATAGTAAGAATGATAATGATTTCCTGAGGTCCGAGAAAAGAGCAGATTTGCATTTTTATAATCTTATTGTTTGTTGCAAAGGTATATTGTATTGGGTTGCAAAGCAAACAGTGGTCGGCAATAAAATGTTAAAAAACTTTTAATTGTGCTAAATAGTCGAAATGATTGCCATTTGCAACAAGTTTAGTTCGAAAGCCTGCTTCTTTTGCCACACGCTTTAACCGCTCGAAATCGATAAAAAGCCAACGGAATTTCGATGTTGTATTTTTATATTTTACTTCATACTCCATTTCGCCATAATAGTTTGTGGTGGCTAAATCAATCCAAACCGAACCGTCGTCTTCGGTAAACAGGTATTTAATATCCGACGAGTCGATAAGAATTTGTCCGTCAGTATTTAATAGCGATTTTAAATGAATAAGCAACTCTTTTAATCCATCGATTGTTTCTCCAACTCCGGCTCCATTCATCAGTAATAAAATAGTATCGAACTGTTCTGTTTCGAATGTGAGAATATTACTCTGAACAACTTTTTGTATTCCTCTTTCTCTTAAAACTTCAACCGCTTTTCCCGATATCTCGAGAGCGGTAACACTGTATCCTTTTTTTTGTAGAATGATTGAATGACAACCTGCTGCAGCACCAACATCTAATGTTTTTCCTTTGCATAGTTTTAGTGCCTCACGCTCTATCTCGGGCATCTCTTTTTCTGTTCTGAAAAAGTACGAAACAGGAATATCCTCATCTTCTGTATAACAAGTGTTTACGGTTATATTTGGTGCTTTTCCTTTTTTTAAATAATCGTAAATTGCTTCGCCAAAAGGGTCGTTCATTATTAAATTGTATTTGATTATTATCCTTTAATTTTCGTCAAAAATACAAATTACTAGACGATTCGTTTTAGTTTTTCTGTTTTATAGTTGCTAAATCCAATATTCCAATTCGATTTATTGTTCCGGTATTCCGTTAATTATTGTAATTAGCAATGGTGTTTTGTATATTCTATACGACTATACTTTGCTGGTGTATAATACCCGGAAAAGAAGAGTGATGTTTGGAGTACGACTTTGCAATGTGTCCGAATGAGGAATAAAAAAAAGTCCCGGATTGAAACTCAATCCGGGACTTTTTACATCAACCCCCAAAGGATTTTATATAATACTATTTGGAGCTGATATAACCCGTTACAGTAATATCTTTGTCGTTTTTAGCGTCATAAAATACACCACTTGTAATTTCAATTTTTGAAATACTAACAACTTTAATTGTTCCCGATTTTGGCATAGAAACAGTATCGTTAATTTTTAAATAAGACAAGCTAGTTTCACTTAGATTAAAAGTTGCACCAACTTCGAAATCTGTTTCGTTCAACAATATACCTAATTCTATAGATGAGCTTTTTGCGGAAATAGTTCTAATTCCCAGGGCAGCAGCATTAAAAACTTCAGTACCATCGTATTTTGTGCCATCAATAGTTAAACTAAACTTCCCTTTTTCGTCGCCGTCGCTAACATCTGTTTTGCTGCACGATGTTATTAAACTAACTGTAAATAGCAGGATAACTGCCGCTAAACCAACTCTTAATTTTGAATTCCTCATAAAATAAATACTTTAAATTTTGTCAAATGTAATATAATATGAACAATAACAACTGCTTTTAGGTTCATATCAAATAAATAATTATTTGTTCTTAATAGCGTGCAAAATGTTTAAAAAACAAGAATGAGAGAAAGAATATAAGTAACTCAATTTTTTTTTTGATGTGTAAACAAAAACATCATTCTTTAGTGGCGAGTAAACTTTGACTTCTCAGATAATCTCAGAATTAGATAGAATGCCTTTTTCGAAACAGGTGAAAAATGTGCAAATACTTAAAACTTTACAGTAAGTTTTAAGTTAACTCTTCTTCCTGTTAAGTAGTTGGGTACAGCAAATTGGTCGCCCTGAATACTTGATACCCAGAAGTATGAGATTGTATTGTTAATGTTTAACAGATTAAATACTTCGAGACTAAGAATCATATCCGAGATATGTCGTAACACATTTCGGTTAACCGGATTTGCCGAGCTGATAAATACTTTTGAAAAACCAAGGTCGATTCTCCGGTAGGCGGGCATTCTGAAAACATCCTGGTACCGTTCGGCGTTGGGTGGCCCGGTGGGTAATCGCGAACCGTAAAATGCCGAAAGTTGCATCCGGTACGATGGGTTTCCCGGAAAATAGTCTTGAAAAAAGAGACTGAAATTTACCAGTTGGTCGGTTGGCCGTGGAATGTATCCGTGCCCGTCGCCAATAATATTTTCTTTGGTTTGCATAACCGATAAACTTGCCCACGACTGTAATCCCGAAACAAATTCACCATTTACTTTCATATCAATTCCTGTGGCATAACCAACGGCTTCCTGCTCGGGCAAATACCGAATGCGAACATTGTCTATTTGGTACGGAATCAGCCTGTTCATATATTTGTAATACGCTTCCGATGTTAAACGGAAAGGTCGGTACCAAGCCGTAAAAATAAGGTCGGTGCCTGCAACAACTTGGTACGAGCGTTGTGCCTTTGTATTGAAATCGATGGTTCCATCTCTGAACTTCA
>JALUZN010000207.1 GCA_027011835.1 Draconibacterium sp.
CTCTTTCAGGAATTTCAAATCGAATCCGTAACTACCTTTTTCGAAACTTTTCATATTTAATTTTGCTTTTTTCGACTCTTTGCCATTTGAACAAGCAAAAAACAGAATGGTTAAAATAAAAAATGGAATAATTTTCATGAGTTAAAGCTTAATTTTTTTTACGAATATAGTAATTTGCATTTACTATTTTTTGATTTCTCTTGAGCATAAAAGCCACCTTTTCAGGTGGCTTTTATTATTAATTAACTATTAAAATTTCATATGAAAGCTCACCAAACTAAACATATGACAAATTACTATTTATAAAGCGGGCCAAAGTTTTCACAGGCGCGATAATCGGCACTCTCTTTATTTTCGCCAAAAGCATTCCAGGTGCTTGGGCGGAATATTTTCTCCTCATCAACATTGTGCATATTAACCGGAATACGCAACATCGATGCAAGCGTAATCAGGTCGGCACCAATGTGTCCGTAACTAATTGCACCGTGGTTGGCGCCCCAATTTGCCATTACCGAATAGACATCTTTAAAAGCACCTTTCCCTGTAATTCTTGGAGCAAACCAGGTAGTCGGCCATGTTGGGTTGGTACGTTCGTCTAAAATTTTATGCATATCGTCTTCCAGTTCAACCGTATAACCTTCGGCAATTTGCAATACCGGGCCAATTCCTTTTACCAAATTAACCCGCGACATGGTTATTGGCATCGACCCTTTTGTTTTAAATTGAGTTGAATAGCCACCACCCCGGAAATATTCGCGAATGGCAGGACAGAATTTTGTATTTTCGAGACATTTCGCCGTCTCCTCCTCTGTAATCTCCCAGAAAGGTTTCATTACCGGATTCCCATTCTTATCGGTCTGTTGTGCTGTTGCATCGAGCGTTGTAGAGCCTGAGTTAATCAGGTGGATAATACCGTCTTTTGCAACTCCGGCCAGCTCTTTTCCTGTAACGCGCTTAACAGCATCTGGACTCCAATAAGTTCTCACATCGGAGAAAATTTGAGCTGTATTTGTAAGCAGATGGCCAAACAACATTGGCACTGCATTTAAGCTGTCGTTTTCGGTTGCAAAAACAAACGCCTCGCGAATTCCATTCCAATCGAACGATGTATTTAATATTGTTTCGGCAAAGTCGCCATTCGGATAATAATCGGTCCATTGACGCTGCCCCTGAAAACCTCCTGCAATTGCATTTCTCCCTTTCGATTCTTCACCAAAACCGGCCTCTTTTAATTTTGGATTTCCAATCATTAAATCGCGAAAAATCAGTGTCATTTTCACAACTATTTCCCACTCCCACTCTTTTCGTTCGCTATCAGCAATTTTCTCTTTACTATTTAAATCGTCGCCAATTTTGCAGTTTGCTTTTGTCCAAGCAATGGCTTTTTCAAACTCCTCTTTATCGTAAATTCCTTCATCGATACGGCGTTTTACTTCCACCATATCGACAAATTCAGTTCGCATACCCAGGTATTCCTGAAAGAAATCGGGATTTACTGTCGAACCGGCAATTCCCATTGAAGTAAATCCCAACGACAAGTACGATTTACCTTTCATTTGTGCCACTGCCAAAGCCGCTTTTACAAAGCGCAGAATTTTTTCCTCCACATCTTTTGGAACCGATTCGTCGCCAGCATCCTGCACATCGCGGCCATAAATTCCAAATGCAGGCAATCCTTTTTGTGAATATCCGGCCAGTGCTGCGGCAAGATATACTGCTCCTGGTCGCTCGGTTCCGTTAAACCCCCAAACCGCTTTAGGAATCGAAGGATTTGTATCCATAACTTCGGTGCCATAACACCAGCAGGGCGTAACTGTTAACGAAACGCCAACACCTTCGCGGTCAAATTTATCGGCACACATAGCAGCTTCGGCAACTCCTCCAATTGTTGTGTCGGCAATTACACACTCCACTTTTTCGCCACCGGGAAAAGTTAAATTCTCTTCAATTATTTTAACAGCAGCTTTTGCCATATTCATTGTTTGAACTTCGAGTGACTCTCGCACTCCCTGCTCACGCCCGTCTATTACCGGACGAATTCCAACTTTTGGTAGTCTTCCTATTAATCTGTTTGCCATTTTAAATAGATTATATTAGTTATAAATATCACACCTCGAACAACATAAAACTTTATGGACACTAAAATAGAAACAATATCCATCTGTGCTGTCCTGTGCTGTGCTGCAATTTAGGAAGAATTTTTTACACAAAAAATATGTTTTGCAATCTTTTGTCTAAAATTACCTACACCGATTATTTTGCTGAGCTGAATTAACAGTTGCTGGTTACTTGGTATTCCCGTAGGCTCCGAAGGAGTAACAATCTATTAAATTAATGAACAGAAGCAGCAATAGCTGCCGATGCTGCCACCGATGCAGCTACAGCCTGCGCAGCCTGAATTGCACCGGTAACGGCTTCCGAAACCTGGTTCTCAACCATCATTTTTTCGAGTTTCTTTTTAGCAGTTTTTCGTTTACGGCGATCGGGGTATATTCGAAATAATAATCCCGATGGTTTTATAAACGACAATAAAATCATCTCCTCCTCCGAAGCCGAACCAGTTGAAATTTGCCTCTCTATTTCGGCAACCAGTTTATATACAAATTGCTTATTGGTTAAATAGGGTTTTTCCCATTTAAAAAAGAGAAATTGTTTTGGTTCCATTCGAATCATCCGCTTTTCAACCAATCCCTGCTGAACTTGTCTTAAAAC
>JALUZN010000208.1 GCA_027011835.1 Draconibacterium sp.
CGAAAACTCCTGGACGGTAAATATTGCAGACCTGCCTGACGGCAAGGCAGGTATTGACCAAACAACTTTTGATCTCTCGGTAAAAAACCCCAACATACCCGAAGAAGCACCCTTGCGCGAGCCAAAACAAATTTTGCAGGAAATAGCGGAACTGGATAAACAAAGTGCTGATATTCTTAACTCAATTAAGGAAATGTTATGAGTAACAAAACATATTTATTTAAGTTAGTTTCAGTTGTCGCAAAATTTGCGACAGTTCAAAATTTTAATTGTTCGGAAAAACCGAATAGTTCAAATGCAAGTGACAGGTGCTTTTTTTGCATATACCACTTAACGCGATGCTATTAAATAAAGATTAATATGAAAAACGAAATTGTAATATATCAGCCAAAGGAACTTGCTTCACATATTGAGGTAAGAATTGAAGATGAAACAGTTTGGCTTACACAAGACCAGATGGCAAGCTTATTTGGCCGAAACAGAGTTGCGATTACACAACATATTGGTAATATATTTAAAGAAGGAGAACTTGATAAAGAAAAGGTATGTAAGGATTTCTTACTAACCACTAAACACGGTGCTGTTAAAGGGAAAACCCAAACCAGAAAAGTAAAAATATACAATCTTGATGTGATTATTTCTGTTGGTTACCGTGTAAAATCTAAACAAGGCACACAATTTCGTATTTGGGCAAGCAAGATATTAAAAGACTATCTGCTAAAAGGATACGCCCTAAACCAACGAATGAATCGCATTGAAGATAATGTGCAAAAACTTACCCAAAAAGTTGAAGGTATTGATTTGCAAATACAAGCTAACTTACCGCCCAACCAGGATGTTTTTTACAATGGACAAGTGTTTGATGCCTATACTTTTGTTTCCGATTTGGTACGAACAGCCAAAAATTCAATAATACTTATAGATAACTACATTGATGACACTGTTTTAACCCATTTTACCAAACGCAAAAAAGAAGTTTCATTGACCATTTACACCAAAAAGATTTCCAAACAATTACAGTTGGATATCAAAAAACACAACGAACAATATCCTCCGATAGAAATAAAAGTTTTTAAAGATGCCCACGACCGGTTTCTTATTATTGATGAAAAAGAAATATACCACTTTGGTGCAAGTCTTAAAGATCTCGGTAAAAAATGGTTTGCCTTTTCTAAAATGGATATCTCTTCCATAAAAATTTTGGATAAACTAAAAGAGGAAAAGTTGATATGAAAGATAATTTAGTGCAGATAAAAGATATACAAAATAAAATATTCTTTATTAGAGACTTGCAAGTAATGTTAGATAAAGATTTGGCAGATATTTATGGTGTAAAACCAATAAGATTAAGAGAACAGGTAAAAAGAAATATTAATCGTTTTCCAGAAGATTTTATGTTCAGATTGTCTGATTCCGAAGTAGATATTCTGCTATCGCAAAATGCGATACCATCAAAAAAACAGCTTGGTGGCTATAACCCACTTGTGTTTACAGAGCAAGGAGTATCAATGTTGTCTGCTGTTTTAAAAACCCCATTTGCAATAGAAGTAAGTGTGAAAATTATACGAGCTTTTGTTGAAATGAAAAAGTTTATTACCGCTAATGCCGGTATTTTTCAACGATTAGATAAAGTAGAACAAAAATTATTGCTTCACGACAAAAGTTTTGAAAAACTTTTTAAAGCTCTTGAAGACAAAACCCTAAAACCCAACCAAGGCGTATTTTTTAACGGACAAGTATTTGATGCCTACACCTTTGTTTCCGATTTAATTCGCTCAGCAAAAAAATCAATCATTTTGATAGACAATTATATTGATGATACCGTGCTTACCCATTTTACCAAAAGAAAAAAGGGCGTAAAAACTGTCATATTTACTAAAAACGTTTCCAAACAATTACAATTGGATATAAAAAAACACAACGCTCAATATGAACCCATTGAGATAAAAATATTTAAAGATGCCCACGACCGTTTTTTGATTATTGATGAGAAAGAGGTGTATCACTTTGGAGCAAGTCTTAAAGATTTAGGTAAAAAAATATTTGCTTTTTCTAAAATGGATGCAAGTTCGGTTACTATTCTTAACTCAATTTCGGAGATGCTATGAAGAAAGATTGGGAAGTAAAAAAGTTGGGAGAAGTTTTATCTATTGAAAGAGGTGGTTCACCAAGACCTATTTCAAGATATATAACAAATTCTGAGGATGGATTAAATTGGATAAAGATTGCCGATGCAACGGCTTCTGATAAATATATTTATAAAACAAAAGAAAAAATAACTCGTGAAGGACTTCATAAAACAAGATTAGTAAATATTGGTGATTTTATTTTATCAAACTCAATGAGTTTTGGAAGACCATACATTATGAAAACAACAGGGTGTATTCACGATGGTTGGTTAGTCCTTAGACAAAATGGAACTAAAATATTTGACACAGAGTTTCTTTATTACTTGTTATCTTCTACCTATGTTTTTAATCAATTCAATTCATTAGCAGCAGGTTCAACAGTTCGTAATCTAAATATTGCATTAGTTAGTTCAGTTTCAGTTCCTATCCCCCCACTACCCGAACAAAAACGCATAGTTTCCATACTCGACCGTGCTTTTAAAGCCATAGACAAAGCAAAAGCCAATGCCGAGCAAAACCTTAAAAATGCAAAAGAACTTTTTGAGAGTTATTTGCAAGGCGTGTTTGAGAATAAAGGCGATGATTGGGAGGAGAAGACTTTGTCAGAAATAGTAATTGACACTTGTAGTTTATCATACGGAGTAGTTCAGCCTGGCAATGATTTCGAAAATGGTTTACCTGTTATTCGGCCAGTTGATTTAAAAACCAAATTTGTTAAAAAAGACAATGTAAAACTAATGAACCCTGTAAATGCTGAGAAGTATAAAAGAACAACCTTACAGGGTGATGAATTATTATTGTGTGTAAGAGGAGATACAGGTATTGTATCCTTGATAACAGAAGATTTCAAAGGAGCAAATGTTACAAGAGGCATAGTGCCAGTATCCTTTAATAAAAATACAATTAGTTTGCAATTTGGTTATTATTCATTTATATCAACTTTTGTTCAAAAACAGATAAAAGATAAAACTTATGGTGCGGCTTTAATGCAAGTTAACATCCGTGATGTAAGACAACTATTGTTCATTGTACCACCGATAGCAGAACAAAAACAAATCGTTAAAAAATTAGATGCATTGCAAGCGGAAACCAAAAAATTGGAAACCATTTATCAGCAAAAAATTGATAATTTAGAAGAGTTGAAAAAGAGTGTTTTACAAAAGGCGTTTAATGGGCAATTGACAATGGATAATTGATAATGAAAAAATAGTTACGAAATGACTTGGAACAAAACAAATATGGTAAATGAGCCACAAGGAGATTGGGGTGGACCTTGGACTGAAAGGAAGTTGGAAACCTTTTCAAAATATGTATGGTCTTATCTTACTATTATGAAAAAGTTCCCTTATTGGAAAACCATATATTTTGATGGTTTTGCGGGAAGTGGGACACGGGAGAAAAAAATTAAAACAGAATTGTATCAACAATTATTTATTACAGAGGAAGAAGAAAAGACTTATAAAGGGGCAGCTGAAAGAGTATTAGGTTTGAGCGAAGATTTAAGTTTTAATTATTACTACTTTATTGATAAGAAGGAAGAGTCGCTTAAAAAGTTGGAATCAAAACTTAAAGACAAATTCAAAAACAAAACGATAGTTTATAGAGCAGGTGATGCAAATAAACAAATTGCGGAACTTGCAACAGCACTAAATAGTAAAGAGCTGGCAGCACTTGTGTTATTAGATCCTTTTGGAATGCAAATTGATTGGAGTTCAATTGAAAAACTGAAAAATACCCGTTCCGATGTTTGGATATTAATTCCTACAGGAGTTGTTGTAAACCGATTATTCGACAAAAAAGGCAAATTGAAGTTTAGTAAGAAATTAGAATCATTTTTTGGTTTGCCAATTGAAGATATAAAATCGCATTTTTATAGAGAGCAAAAAGTTAAAACTCTTTTTGGCGAGAAAGAAATTATTACCAAAATTTCTCAACCCATTGAAAAAATTGCAAAGTTGTATGCTGACAGAATGAAAACTATTTGGAAATATGTTACGGATGAACCATTGGTTTTAAGTAATCGAAATGGTGTTCCGATATTTCATTTTGTTTTTGCATCAAATAATAAAAATGCCCAAAAAATTGCTAAACAAATTATTCAAAGTACTTAACAATGGCAAATAAACATAAAATAGAATGGACAGAGCAAACGTGGAACCCATCTGCTGGTTGTACAAAAATTAGTTCGGGCTGTAAAAATTGCTATGCTGAAACAATGGCTATTCGTTTACAAGCTATGGGTGTAAAGGGCTATGAAAACGGTTTTAAATTTAATACCGTTCCAAGCAGACTAAAAGACCCCTTCAAAAGAAAAAAGCCGACTGTATATTTTGTAAATTCAATGAGCGATATTTTTCATAAGGATATGCCAGAAGATTATCTAAATGAAATATTTAATGTAATTGAAGAAACACCACAGCATACTTATCAAATATTGACAAAAAGAGCAGACAGAATGTTTGAATATTTGTCGCAACGAGAAATACCAAAAAATATTTGGTTAGGCGTTACTGTTGATAATCGAAAAGAGGGATTGCCGAGAATTGATAAATTAAGGCATTTGCAAGCAACTGTATTGTTTCTCTCTGTTGAGCCATTGTTGGAAGATTTAGGCGAAATTAATTTAAAAAATATTGATTGGGTAATTGTTGGAGGCGAAAGTGGGAACAGGGCAAGACCAATGGAAAAAGAATGGGTTGTAAATATAAAGCAACAATGTGATAAAGAAGATATTGCTTTTTTCTTTAAACAATGGGGAACTTGGGGAGCAGACAAGGTAAAGCGTAATAAAAAGTTAAACGGGAAAGAGATTGACGGTAAAATCTGGCAACAATATCCGCAAACAATAAAAAAACAATTTACAATAATGTCATAAAAAAATGGACAATGGACAATGGATAATAGAAAAGAAAATATAATTGGTATTAAATCGTATAATTTTGCTTTACGAGTTATTAAACTTTATAAATATCTTGTGGCAGAGCAAAAAGAATTTGTGCTGTCAAAACAAATCTTGCGTAGTGGAACAGCCATTGGAGCGTTGTCAAAAGAAGCGGAACACGCTCAATCAAAAGCAGATTTTTTAAATAAAATGAATATCGCACTAAAAGAAGCAAACGAAACGGAATATTGGTTAATGTTATTAAAAGATAGTAGCTATATTGATGAAAAAAGTTTTAATTCAATACACCCTGAAATTGTGGAAATATTAAAACTATTAATAAGCACAGTAAAAACAACAAAACAGAGTTTAAACAGATAATAAAAAATCATTGTCAATTGTCAGTTGTCAATTTAAGCGAAGCGTATGAACGAAGCAGAAACCAGAGCAGAATTAATAGACCCTAAACTAAAAGCCAACGGTTGGGGCGTGGTTGAAGGTTCAAAAGTCCTTCGTGAACGAAATGTTTGTAAAATTACAGATGGAAGAATACAAGTTGGCGGTGGCAGAAAAAAGCCATTGATTGCCGATTATATTCTCGTTTATAAAGGAATTAAACTTGCTATTGTTGAAGCTAAAAGCGATGAATTAGAAGTTGGCGAAGGCGTTGCACAAGCAAAACTCTATGCCGAAAAATTAAAACTCGATTATACTTATTCTACCAACGGGAAAGAGATTTATCAAATCTGTATGAAAACAGGCGAGGAAAAACCCGTTGATAATTTTCTTTCACCTGATGAACTTTGGAATGCGGTTTATAGTGACCAAAACGAGTGGAGAGATAAATTTGCTTCTGTTCCTTTCGAAGATAAATCGGGAACTTGGCAACCTCGATACTATCAAGAAATTGCAGTAAAAAACACCTTAGAAGCCGTTGCACAAAACAAAGACCGAATTTTATTGACACTTGCCACAGGAACAGGAAAAACAGCAATTGCTTTTCAAATTGCTTGGAAACTGTTTCAAACGCGGTGGAACCTTTCGGCAATGGACAATGGGCAACTGAGAATGGACAATGGCGAAAAAAATAAAATTATCAATTATCCATTGTCAACTGTCAATTACATAAAAAGACGACCACGAATTTTATTCCTTGCCGACCGAAATATTTTAGCCGACCAGGCATTTAATTCATTTTCTGCATTTCCAGATGATGCAATGGTTCGCATTAAGCCAAAAGAGATTAAGAAAAAAGGAAAAGTGCCGACAAACGGTAGTATCTTTTTTACCATTTTTCAAACCTTTATGAGTTCATCAGTTGACAATGAACAATGGACAACGGATAATGAGGAAACAGAAGAATATAATTATCCATTGTCAACTGTTAATTATCAATTATTTCCCAAGGACTATTTCGATTTTATAATAATTGACGAGTGTCATAGAGGTGGTGCCAATGATGAAAGCAATTGGCGTGCTATACTCGATTATTTTTTACCTGCGGTTCAGTTGGGTTTAACAGCCACACCAAAACGAAAAGACAATGTAGATACTTACCGTTATTTTGGTGAACCTGTTTATATCTATTCGCTAAAAGAGGGTATAAACGATGGATTTTTAACCCCTTTCAAGGTTAAGAGAATTAAAACTACCCTTGACGATTACATTTATACAAGCGATGATGATGTAATTGAAGGGGAAATTGAAGAAGGGAAACTTTATACAGAGCCTGATTTTAACAGGATTATTGAAATTAAAGAAAGGGAAGCAAAGCGCGTCCGGATTTTTATGGATGAAATCAATCAAAATGAAAAGTCGATTGTATTTTGTGCCACCCAAGACCACGCTGCCGCAGTTCGTGATTTAGTCAATCAATACAAAGTAAGTAAAGACCCGAATTATTGTGTTCGTGTTACGGCAAACGATGGTGAAATAGGCGAACAGTTTTTAAGAGAATTTCAAGACAACGAAAAAACAATTCCTACAATTCTTACAACTTCGCAAAAACTTTCAACCGGTGTTGATGCACGAAATATTCGGAATATTATTTTAATGCGTCCGGTAAATCAGATAATTGAATTTAAACAAATTGTAGGTCGTGGAACTCGTCTTTTTGATGGCAAAGAGTTTTTTACTATTTATGATTTTGTAGATGCTTATCAACGATTCTCTGATCCGGAATGGGATGGAGAGCCAATGGAACCTGCTGAATATACAAAAGGCGAACCAAAGAAAAGAGAGGTTACAGAAAAAGAACCTGATTCTGAACCTGAAAAAATACCTGAAAAAATAAAAGTAAAACTAAAAGATGGTAAAGAGCGGGAAATACAACATATGATTGCCACTTCGTTTTGGAGTGCGGACGGTAAGCCGATTTCGGCACAGGAATTTTTAGAAAATTTGTTTGGCGAATTGCCTAATTTCTTTAAGAATGAAAAGGAATTACGAGAAATTTGGAGTAATCCCCAAACAAGAAAAACCTTACTTGAAAAATTGGATGAAGCAGGTTTTGGTAAGGAAGAATTGTCAACACTTCAAAAACTTATCAATGCAGAAAAGAGTGATTTGTTTGATGTGTTGGAATATGTATTTGACAGCAATTTTAAACCAATAACAAGAGAAGAAAGAGCAACAAGAGCAAAAGTCACAATCTTTGCTTTATTGAATGAAAAACAAAAAGAATTTATTGAATTTGTTTTGAATAAATATGTAGAAGCAGGAGTAACAGAACTCGACCAGGAAAAATTACCAATCCTACTTCAAACAAAATATCAATCGTTGGAAGATGCAATGGAAATATTGGGAGATGTTCAAAATATTAGTTCTTTGTTCATCGAATTTCAGAAATATTTATACGAAAAAGTTGCATAATGAAGAATAAGGCCGATCCGAAATTCTTACGGAGCTCCCGGAAGATTTGCATAAAGCTTTTGGGAGGATATTGGACCAGCAACCAGTAACTCAGTTGTTTGGACTTTGTTATCAGTATAAAATAAAAATGTAACAAACGATAGTTTTAAAAAAATATTGAAATATGTTAATAGTTATTTCGCCGGCAAAAGCATTAGATTTTAAAACACTTCCGGAACCGCGGCAATTTACTATACCTGAGATGTTAGAAAAGTCGGGCGAGTTGGTAGATTTCCTAAAAACAAAGAGTCCGGCTGAAATCTCGAAACTGATGGGGATTTCATCGAAATTGGGCGAACTTAATTTTCAACGGTTTCAAACCTGGCAAAAACCGTTTACTCCCGAAAATGCAAAACAGGCGGTGTTGGCTTTTAACGGTGAAGTATTTCGCGGGTTAAATGCTGAGGCTTTTTCGGCAGAAGAGCTAAAAATTGCACAGGTGCGATTGCGGATTCTATCGGGATTGTACGGGGTATTAAAACCTCTCGATTTAATTCAACCCTATCGGTTGGAGATGGGAACGAAGCTAAAAACAGCCGGATTTACGAATTTATACGATTTTTGGAAAGATGCAATTGTTGAAAAATTGAATGTGGCAATTGAGGAGTCGGGGAGTGCTGTATTGGTAAATCTTGCATCGGCTGAATATTTTAAAAGCATCGATAAACAGAAGTTAAGAGCCGAAGTTGTAACACCCGAATTTAGAGATTTAAAAAACGGCAACTATAAAATTATATCGATTTACGCCAAAAAAGCGCGAGGGTTGATGACTCGTTTTATAATAGAACATAACATTAATAATGCCAACGATTTACTGGCCTTCGATAGCGAAGGATACAATTTTAATGCTCGATTGTCGGGTTTAGGCAGGCCGGTTTTTACACGAGAGAAATAGTGGAAACTTCAATGACTTAATTTCTTATTCCAAATCAATACTTTGTTAAATTTTTGTTTCTCGCAAAGCCGCAAAGTCGCAAAGGTCTGAGCTTTAGTAAGCTGCGACAATTGGCTTGTGTCTTGTAATTCTCTGTTTTTTGAGGTGTTAATAAAAATGTACCGAACCATTTCGAATTATATCGTTAAAAAATTGAAAAGCGAAATGAATTAAGGGGTCAAATTGGTTATCTTGCATTATTAAAACTTCAACTATGAGAGCACCAAAATCATTCCGGTTGCATATCGGTTTTTTCGGTAGGCGAAATACCGGAAAGTCGAGTATTTTAAATGCACTTACCAATCAGAGTGTTTCAATTGTTTCGGAAATTGCAGGTACTACCACCGACCCGGTTGAAAAACCGATGGAGCTGCTTCCGCTTGGCCCTGTTCTGTTTATCGATACGGCAGGAATAGACGACGTTGGCGTATTGGGCGAAAAACGAATAGCGAAAACACTTGCTGTTTTCGACCGCACCGATTTGGGCGTAATAGTTTCGAACTTTAACGACTGGGGCAGTTACGAGCAAAAAATAATAGAGGAGTTTAAAATCCGTTCAACGCCATTTCTTGTAATATTCAATAAAACCGACCTGTTTAGCGAGAACACCACGGTTACAACAGAATTAAAAAAGTTAAAAATAAAATACGTTCTCGCTTCGGCCATAAAAAACGAAGGAATACTTGAATTGCGTTCACAACTACTAAAATTAGCACCTGCCGATTACATTAACCGGCCAACTATTTTAGCCGATTTGGTAGGCCCGGGCGAGGGAGCAGTTTTGGTTGTTCCCATCGATAAGGAGGCACCAAAAGGAAGATTGATTTTACCGCAGGTACAAAGCATTCGCGATTTGCTCGATAACGATTCGTTTTCGGTGGTTGTAAAAGAGCGTGAACTGCGCAGGGTGCTTTCGCTATTTAATAAACCACCCAAACTGGTAGTTACCGACTCGCAGGCGTTTTTAAAGGTAGCTGCCGATACTCCTCCCGAAATTCCAATGACCTCTTTTTCAATCCTTTTTGCACGTTTCCAGGGCGATTTAACCGAAATGGTGCACGGAGCAATGGCAATAGACAACCTAAAAACCGGCGATAAAGTTTTGGTTGCCGAAGCGTGTTCGCATCACCCCATTGGCGAAGATATTGGTACGGTAAAAATACCCCGCTGGTTAACGCAATATGTGGGCGGAAAATTACAAATAGAGAGTATGCGCGGACACGATTTCCCCGAAAATATTTCGGAGTATAAATTAATAATTCACTGTGGAGCGTGTATGTGGAACCGCCGCGAAATGCTTAATCGTATTCTGAAAGCCAAACAAGCGGGCGTTCCCATTACCAATTACGGATTAACAATTGCTTTCTCGCTGGGAATTTTCGAACGTGCACTTCAACCTTTTCCGGCAGCTTTGGAGATTTTTAAAAACGGTTAAACTTATTTCCTCACAAACCTCGAAATAACTTTGTTTTCCGATTGTGGGGCAACTAAAGTCAATTGCAAAGTATCGTTGTGAATTAGGTAAGAATAATTCAAATCTATCTTTATCGAATCGGCAGCTATTTCGATAAACAACGAATCGGCAGTAGATTTCCAAGTTCCTTCTTCGGTGTGCATTTTCATTTGTGGATTACTCATATTAAAGTTTTGCCTGAATTTGTTATCATCCAATAAATTCAAATCCCACACGGCACCTGCTTTATTTAATGTTTTTGCTGTCGATACATTCTCTTTCCCATTTATCGTCATTCTAAACTCAACAATCTTCCAGGTTCCTTGCAGAGCTGTTTTATCACTTTTTTTACATCCGGTAAAAACGATAAATAATACAATAATAAAAAGCTGAAATTTTATACGCATACGATTAAATGTTGTAATTCATTTTATAAAACTGAATTTATTGTTTACTATTTTTTATTTCTCCTGCTTTTCGTAAAACAAATTTTGCAATCATTGGTCCCATAAACTCATGAATAATTGTTGCTCCCATAATTATTCCAATAAGCAGATTTGCAAAATCTTTAAATTCCGGTTCGTGGCTAATCATTAACGAAAGCCCTAAAACAATTCCACCTTGAGGAATTAATCCGGCAAAAGCATATTTTTTTACATTTTTGGGCATTTTCATTAGTTGCGAGCCGGTACGCATTCCAACAAACTTTCCTCCAATTCGAACCAAAATAAAGAGAGCCATTAAGATAAACATTTGAAAATGAAACGAACTAAAACTAAAATGCAAAGCACTAAAAACAAAGAAGACAAGAAAGAAAAGGTCTTCCATTGCATGCTCGGTAATATCGAGAATTATTTTTCTTGCTTTGTTGTAGTTTCTGATAACAAAACCTAATGTAAGCGTTGAGAAAAGCTCATCGAATTTTAAAACAGTTGCCAGTCCGAATGTTAATGAAAGGAATCCCAGGAAAAGAATGAGTAACGATTTTTTATCTTCAACTTTCAGGTATTTTACTGTTTTGTCGAAAATAAAACCAAAAACCACACCGGTTAAAACAGCTCCAACTATTTTATAAACAATGGTGTAGGTAACGTGAAAAAATGAGAGTTCACTCCCGCCGAGAAGAGCCCGCGAAACTGATAGACTAAAACTAAAGAGAATTAAAGTGATTATATCGTCGAAAGCGGCTGCCCCAAGAATTGACTTGGTAACTGCTCCATTGGCTTTGTACTCGTGAATTACTGCCAGTGTTGCCGACGGGTCGGTAGGTGCGCCCAACGATGCAAGAATTAAGCTAAACGAAATAGCCACTGTAACTCCCAACGTTGAGAGAGGCAATACGAATAAACTTAAAAGAAGAAACACAAAAAACAGAAAGATAAAAGCTCCGAGTGATTCGAAAGCTGCCAGACGAAAATATTTTTTCCCGGTTGTTTTTAATTCATTTAGCGAGAAACTGCTTCCAATCTCGTAAGTAATAAATGCGAGGCAGAAAGTTGTAACCGGTTCGGTAATGGCAAGAAACCCGGGAGGTATAAAACTTACCAGTTCGGGATTTAAAGCAAGCCCGGCAATTAAATAACCTACAATTTTTGGGAACCCGGTTTTTGCTGCCGCAACCGACAGACCGTAGCCAACCAAAAGAATTACACCCAAATAAAATATGTGCATTACGCTTTAATTTAGTTTAAAGAATTCACTTCAAAGTTATCGAAATAAGTAACAGCATCCGACTTTGTCCAAAGACCAACTTTGCCGGCTTTTTTAAATGTATTGTCGGTTGTTTCCAATTCTAGTTTATTGTTAAAGTAGCACTTTATTTTATTGCCTTTCATGGTAATTTTTAAGTTGTACCATTTATTCGAGTTTATTTCAAAGTGTGCACTTTTTAGTTGAATACGGTCGCCATCGACAACTTTATAAACACGGTAATTGTTTTCGAGTGGATTGGCGCGTGCTACATAATAGTTATTCTCGTCGATGTAGCGCCACACGGGGCCGCCGCCCTGGTCGTTGTTGCCGGTAACTCCTTTGAATTTTACATTAATCTGAACATCGCTAAAACTTAATTTATCGTTTGTAATCAGATTAAACCGATAATCATTCTTCTCTTTGGAAACCTGAGCCAAAACTTTGTTCCCTCCATCGTTTACTACTTTCCAGGCACACATTTTTCCTTTTCCGGTTAATGCAATTGTCCAGTTTTCGGGTTTCAAATTTACTGTGCAGTTCTCGAAATTGTATGAATCCGGAGTGTTTGAAATCTCTGTTTTATTCGAAAAAATAAAACCTGAGAAATTGGTAGATGCAGAACTAAAAACCAGTAGGAGGGAAAACAGAACGGAAGCGATTAATGTATTCATAATAATTTTTTTATTGATTCATATTCATTCTTCGTAAAAATGTTGGTAGTACAATTAACAACAGCGGCAGTCCGAAAATAAAACCTCCGATTACTGCAACTGCCAGTGCCTGCTGCATTTGTGCACCAATTCCAATTCCAATAGCAAGAGGAATTAGCGCTAAAATTGCACTTAAAGCAGTCATTAGTTTTGGCCTTATTCGTAAGGCAACCGCATGTTTAATAGCGAACTCTTTTTCGTGTACTTTTAAATCGTTAAAATACTGAAATACAGTAAAAATAGCATTTTCTGCAATAATACCTACAATCATAATTAATCCGGTATAACTGCTTACATTTAGCGGTATATTAAAAATATAGAGGAAAATAAGACTGCCACCAATTCCCAGTACCGATACAAACAGAATGAGCAGAGCAATTCGCCACCTTTTAAATAGAAACATTAACACCATAAAAACAAACAGAATTGCAAGAGCCAAAATCATCATTAACTCTTTAAACGACTGCTGTTGCTGTGCATAAGCTCCACCAAATTCGATTGAGTAACTTGCCGGCAGACTTATGTTTTTTGCAAATGCCGTTTTTAAATCGGTTATGGCCGAGCCTAAATCTTTGTTTTCGAGGCGCGATGTTAAAACAATGACTGATTTTAAATCTTCGCGACTCTGAATTACGTCGCCCGATTGAGGAAAAATATCGCAGAAGAACGACAAAGAGCGTGTGGTTCCATCGGGTAAAAATATTGGGTGTTTTTTTAGCACGTCGAGGTCGTTATCTTTAAAATCGACAAAGCGCATAATTACTCTTCGCATCTGTTGTCCTTCCTGAATATCGCCAATTTGCAGGCCCGATGTCATTGCTGCCTGGTCGGGCATGGGCGTGGGAATGGTTGCCGAGCGCCCTAACGGAACGCCTTCAACAATGGCTGCCAACTGCATATCGAAATCGTTTAGAGGAATATTATAACGTGCCAGTTTTTCGAGTCTTGGTTTAAAAATAAGTGCCGGACCTTCGGGAACAAGCCCGTCGTCGATATCCACAATTCCGGGAATATTGTCCATCACCGTGTGGCACTGGTCGGCAATTTCCTGAAGTTTTGAATAATCGTCGCCAAATATTTTTACTTCAATGGGTTGTGCTTTCCCAATTAAGTCGCCCAATAAATCGGCAATTCGCTGGCCAAATTCAATATTTAATACGGGTACTTTTGCCGAAATATCGTGACGTAAATCGGCAATTACCTCTTCGGTTGATTTTGTTCGCGATGCTTTTAGTTGAATGGAGTAGTCGCCTTCGTTGGCAGGGTGCGCCCTGAATGACATTCTTATTCCTGTTCGGCGCGAGTAGCTTCGTACATTCGGATTGGCCAGAATAACTTTTTCCATCTCTTTGCAAAGCCGGTCGGTTTCGTCAATATTTGTTCCCGGCGGCGAGTAATAGTCTAAAACAATCGACCCCTCGTCTAACTCGGGTAAAAAACCGGTTTCAAGTTTTGTTGTTGCATAATATCCGGCAAAAAGTAATCCTATAATAAAAAGGATTGAAAAAGCAGGTTTATAGAAAAACCACGTTAACCACGAAATTCTATGAATTGCATTTTTCTCTTTTTTCGGTTTTGGTTTGTGTTTATAGCCAATAATTAGATGAAAAACAGGCAGCAGCAACCAGGTTACCAAAAACGAAACAATCATTGTAAGCTGCATTGTATCGGAGAGAATACGGAAAAAGCTTCCGGCCAGCCCACTCATTAATCGAAACGGGAAATGGATGACAATGGTTGATAACGAAGAGGCAATCATTGCAGGCAGTAGAAACTTTATTGACATTTGCACCACTTCATACTTGTTCTTTTCCGGATAATCTTCGTGGTTTTTATAAATCTGTTCAATAATAACAATGGCATCGTCGATAATTAATCCTACCGAAGCGGCAATGGCTCCCAACGACATAATATTTATGGTTATGCCAACCAAATGGAGAACTAAAAACGAAAAGGCAACCGTTACCGGAATTGTTAGCAACACCACCAAACTCGAACGCCACGAACGGAGGAAAATAATGATAACCAGAAAAGCCAGTATTAACCCTTCGTAGATGGTTTTCATTGTACCGTCGACACTGCCCGTTACAAATTCGCTCTGATTGTAATAGGGAACCAATTTGTATCCTTCGGGTAAAAGGTTTCTAATTTCTTTGGCTTTTTGTTCAACATTGTCGGCAAAATCAACCAGATTTATTCCGGGCTGTTTTATTAAATCTACAATTACGGCATTGTTCCCGTTGGCATTTATTTTCACAAATTCCTGTTGCTCTTCGAGTTTAATTTTTGCAATGTCTTTTACTTTAATTATCCGTCCGTTTATGTTTTTTACGATGGTATTATTTAGTTCTTCAATGTCTTTTACCCGTGTGTCGAGCAGTGTTAAGTACATCCGGTAGTGGTCGGGTAAAAGTCCGGCCGAAGAGACAAAATTACTGTTTTCGAAAGCGGTGATAATATCTTGCGGCACCAATCCGAGGGCAGTCATTTTATCGGTATTTGGTGCAATTACAAACTCTTTGTTTCTACCTCCTCTGATTACGACATTTGCAATTCCGTCAACCTGCGAAAATCCGGGGCGCACAATTACATTGGCAATATCTTTTAAATCAACATCGGTTTTTTTTGGATTTTCGAGTGTGTAACCATAAACGGGGAAAAGCGATTGGTTCATTACTTCAGCCGAGATATTAACCCCCGGCGGCAAAAAGTTTTTAATTTCGTTGATGCGGCTTTCCAACTGTGGTTTTAGCAAATAAATATCGAGTCCCCAGTTAAAATAGACTTCAACTGTTGCACTTCCGCGCGATGTGCTGCTTTTTACCAAATGCACGCCATTCACTTTTTTAACAGCACTTTCAATGGGTTGGGTAACCGTTATCATCATCCGGTCGATGGGAATTTGCCCCGCATCGATAATTATTGATATTCGAGGAAACTGAACTGCCGGAAACAGATTGGTTTGCATTTTTGTAAACGAAAATACCCCCGCAATAAATAGCAGTGCTCCGGCAAGAAGTATCGGTTTTGTTAATATTTTATAGTAGTTCCTCATATTCTGTTTTCGTTGGGTTAAAATATAAAACGGTAAACCAGTTTCATTGCTGCATCGGTTGTTTGTGGTTTTAATATCTCAATCTGTTTCATATTTCCTTCGTAGCCCATATTGTAAACGAAATAGAAGTCGGAACCCACTTTTGGAATCCAGTGTACCCTGAAATTATAAATCATTACCTCATCTAAATCGTTGTATTGCGAAAAGAGCGAAAGATTGATTTTTGTTGTAAAAGCATAATTCAGGTACATCGCAATTTCGTTAGTAGTAACTTTCCCATCGGGGAAAACTACCCGGTTTAGCGAATACTCGCCGTTAATATTTAGATGCTTGTTTACGTTTACACCTAAAACCGATTCGAATGTTCGTATTGAACCGGTATAGAAACCTCCCCAGTTGTAAAGAATTTCGGCCCAAACCCGGCGTGCATTGTACGATTCGAGCTGAATCTCGTAATTGTACATCCAATATTTCCCAACCGGAACTGTAATTTCATCGGTTAGTTCGAAAGGACGGTCGAGGCGGTCGAAGTTTTGAATAAGGTTAAACTCGAATCGCTCGCCCGATTTAAATATTGCCCCCAGCGGGCGTGTTTCGTTATGAAAACTCTCCATCTCGCCGGTTGAATGGGTGTTGTACAATATCGCACTCCAAGGTTTTAACAGAAGACGTTTTACTCCGAAATTTTCGAAAACACGGGGGGTTAGCCTAAAACTCCAAATGTACGAATCGTAGTCGGTACGGCGCATGTAACCCAACTCAGGATTAAACCCTTTTTGCATGGTTGCAATACTCATATAGTTGTCGATTAAATCGTTTGGATAATCGACATACAAGCGGTATGTAATAGCATTTTCCTGTGCTTTAAAACTTTCGGTGCTGGTAGAAAACGACCCCGAAACAACAAGGTTCTTGTCTTTTAAAAACTCCGACGTTTCGTAGGCCGCATCGAGGCCAAAAACCTGATTCGAGGTTGTATTGTTAATCTTATTTGTAAAAATACCTCCAATATACGACTGTTTCCCAAGGTCGTGTTTATAGCGGAATACCGTATTGTTTGTCGATGAAACGGTATCAACTTTCCCCTCCTGAATATTTAAAAACCCGATGTTGCTTTTTCCTACTTTCCCGAACATTCGGGCGCCCGCAATAATGGGTACCTGTTTCCCGTTTTCAACAGCAATTTGGCGCGAATAAAAAACATTGTTTCTATCGCCTAAATAGAAGTTAAACATATCGTACCCTTCGAGAAAAAACTGGCGTTTCTCGGGATAATAAACGCCAAAGCGCGAAAGGTTTACCGGAATACGATCGGCTTCGACTTGTGCAAAATCGGTAAAACTCGTTAAGTTTAATTTTAATGTTGGCGACAACGAGATATTTAAATTTGCACCCGCTTTAACCGGGTACGATTTGCCATCGTTTTCGTTATAACTAAAACCGGCTAAAGCGTACGGTTTAAACTCGAACTTTTTTGCATAGGCAATATTGGTAATGCCGGTTAGCTGCCCCGCTTTAGAAACTGCATAAATTGTATTGTCGCGCGACCAACCCTGCCAAAGCGACTGTTCGTTTTTCGAGACAATATCGCGTTCGAAATTAATGGCCCATTGCAGAATGCTGTCGTTTTTAAACTGCAACGTACTAAACGGAATGTAAATTTCGGCAAACCAGCCTTTGTCGGTTCGGGTGGTTTTTGCATCCCAAACACCGTTCCAGTCGTCGTTGCCATCTTCGCCGCCGTACACCTGAATGTCGGCACGGGCACCGTTCGGATTAATCACAAACAGGTAGCCATTCCTGTTGTCGTTGTACGGGCTTATCATTATTTGAAAATTATCGTCGCTCCGGTAATGAAAATCCTGATTCATATTCTTGGCAACAATGGTAGAAACATCTTTTTGATAGCACCACACTCCAATGTACATTGTGTTTTCGTCGTATAAAATTGCCGTTTCGGTGTGCTCGGTAATTGGCTCTCCAAAATTCAGGTCGCGTTGAGTAAAGTTGCTGATATGTACTGCCTGCTGCCACTCCGGTTCATCAGGAACACCATCGAATTTTATTTTTTTCTGAATGCGGTGTGCACGCATTTCGCTTGGCTCGGAATGTTGTGCAAACAGAAGTTGCACCCCAAACAGAAATAGTAAAAACGTACTAAAAATTAACTTCATATTTTTTATCATCAAAAAAAAGCGGTTTTAACTTCTTCTATTTAATAATCTCAACAATGGTTGTGTCGCCCAATCCGTAGCCACCTTCGCTAACAAACTTTGCTCCCTCTTCGAACTGAGGTGAAAGAATCTCAATTTTGTCGTGACTTTGATTTCCTGTTTGAACCGGAATTTTTACAACCGTACTATCGTTTATTAATTTCATTACCCAAAATTCGCTCATTAACGCATCGGTTTGGATACACTCTTTTGCCAGCACCTGTACTTCGTGTTTTGTGCTTTTGTCGAGCAAAACTTTTACAATTATATTTTCAGGGATAAAAGATTTGTTGTTCAGATCGGCCAAAACTTTTTCGGTTTGCGATACCTCATCAATTTGTGGTAAAATATTGGTAAACGTTCCTGTTATTACCGAACTGTCGGGTAAAACGACTTTACATTTATTCCCTATTTTTGCATATTTATCGAATTCAAACGGAAAATTAACCTGTAATTTTAAATCGTTTGATGATAAAATGGTACACATTGGCGAACCTTTATCGGCAAACACTCCGGTACTTACAATGCTTAAACTTACCAACTGGCCGGTTGTTGTAGCTTTAATTTGAACAGAACCGAACTTGCTCTCGTCTTTCATAACATAAGCTTCGGGCGATTGCATTTCGAAAAGCAGATCGCCTTTTTTCACTTTATCGCCCTGCTGAACATTTACTTTTGTAATGTAACCGCTTATTGGTGCAACTAAATTGCTTTTATTCAGGTAAATTGTTTTTCCTGAAAGCTCAATGTAATCGGGGATATATCCTTTTGTAATTCCGGTTAACCGAACCTGCGCTTTCGATACCGAGTCGGCACGTTCTTTTGTTTGTGGCTTGCACGAAAACAGAAGCGCTAACGCCAGCATAAACAGTGCTATTTTTGATGAACTATTCATTCGTATATAATTAAATTAAAATATTGCAATTCAGAAAGATAAACATACGAGTCGAAATTGTAATTCTTGACCCATGGACCTCGCTTGTACAATTTATACATAAGCTTTTGTATTTTGTCGACCATGCTCGTTTCATATGATTTTCCTTTTCTCTTTGTATGAATTCTTTATGTTGTAAACGGTTATTCTACTCTTTAATAATTCCAATAATTGTATGAGTTTATAAGTGCCTGCTTTTGCATTTCCAACAAAAGCGACTCCTGTTTTTTTGCTGAAATATCGCGCACTAAATTTTTATAATCCATTACCGAAACCTGTGCCTGCGATAATTCGAACGCATATAACTTGAGCAGCTGCCGGTACTCTTTTAACTGCCTGTTTACAATGAGTAATCTGTCATCAACCGATGCTATTTGAGTTAAATATTTGTTTTTATTGGTGTTGTGTTTTCTAATAAAGTTTTGTTTTTCGAAATCGAGAGTTTGCATTCTGATAAACGATTTGTCGTGAACAATTTTTTTCTGATTTCCATCGAAAATATTCCACGAGAAGTTTACTCCTGCGGCAAAACCAAACCGGTTGAAAGTGGGGAGATACACTGCATTCATTCCGGCGTTGGCAAACAAATTAAGTTGTGGTTTATACTTTTGGTCGAAAATAGAGAGTTCTGCTTCAATATTTAAACTGTCGAGTTTATAGCCCTTTAAAAACTGCGATTGCAAAACCGTATCGGGTTTTAATTCATAGTTTACATCTTCTATTTCAACCCGGGTTGTATCATCAATTCCGCAGAGTAGGTTCAGATCCGACAGATTGTTTTTATAGCGGGTTAAAAAGTCGGTATATTCAATTTCATAATTCTCCAATTCAATTTTCATCAGCAGCAAATCGGTCTGTTTGTAAATGGCATTTTCAACCAGCTTCTCCATTGTCTCAACCTGCTTTTTCAATCTCTCTATTAAATCGGCACTAATAGCGCTCTGTTTTTTTACTTTTAAGCAAAGCAGGTACTGATGACTGACCAGAAGTTCCAATTCGTGTTTGGTAAGTTTAATGTTGTTCTCGTTTAATTGCGATGTAACATCGGCTTTTTGCGAATATGCTTTTTGTCGCGCTCCCATTAAAAGCGGCTGAGTAACCGATACAACTGCGTTGTATTGTCCGCCGTCGGAAACTGCTAAATCGTATCCGGTATACGAGTCGGCACCTTCCGAAACAAACTCGAATTTATTGCCGTTATCGTGCGAAATAATTGGTGCAAACAGTACTCCAGCTTCTACATTCACCTGTGGTTTCGAAAGCATACTTTTTACCTGCTCCATATCGAGCTGAATAATTTTATTATCGTTTTTGCTTTTATTAATTAGCGGGCTGTTAATTTGTGCCTGCTCAATGTAATATGCTAAATTACGGGTTTGTGCCCCGGCAAAAAGTGCTACGAATAAGATTGTAAACGATAACAATACAAACTTCATATATGATTATAATTTTTGGTTTTTTTGTAAAAGTATAACTGAAAATTGCAAATTACTAAATTGGTTAATTATACAATAAGATTATTACAAAAATGTGTAACCTTTTTTACAAATGGTTGAAATAGTCAATCTTCAATTTCTACTTTTTTGTACCTGACAGTACCTTTTGTAAAGCTTCCCAGCTGAATAGCATCGACCGGACAATGATGTAAACAACGCAAACACATATCGCATTCGAGGCCAAATTTTATCCCCTCGTCGAACCGGATATTCTCGCGCGGGCACCCTTTTACGCACAGCATACATTCAATACAAATATCTTTTATTGAATAAAACTCGGGAATATATTTTGTGTACTGGTTGTGAAATGATTTTTTTGTTTTTTCGGGAATTAAGAATGCCAGATAAGAATACCATTTTTTTGCGATTTTTAACTTTTTCCCCTTTTCAATCCGGTTAATAAATTTTGCGAGTTTTTTATCGATATTTCTTGAATGGAATGATTTCAAAATATTTTCGGTTCGCGAATCTTTTTTTGCAAAAAGTGCCAAAGCATCGGTTGCCGGCATATAAAAATCTTGGGCAGCTACTGCTTTCATCCCTTTTGTCTCGCTTATTTCTACGAGCTCGAGAATTGCATTGACCGAAAGGAATGCTTTTGTACAAAAAAATGCAATGGGTTTATTTAACGAATCGATATTTTTGAGAAGAAGTTGAACCAGCTCCGGTGCCGACAAGTCGTAAACCGGAAATCCAATAAGAATGAGGTCGGAGTTTCTGTCAATAAGCGAAATGTTGCGATTGTTTATTCTTACACAATTAACGCTGTGTTGTTTCGCTGTAAGTTGTTTTATAAGTTTGTCGGTAATAAACTTTGTATTCCCCGCCCCCGAGTAGTAGTAAAGAGATATTTTCATTGAATTTCGTTAAAAACGGCAACTGTTTTTTAAAGCTTAGCCATCTCTTCTTTTAACCATTTCGGACGATTTGTTGTAATGCCGGTAACCCCCATTTTTTCAAGTTTCTTTGCTTCTTCCGGATTGTCTACTGTCCAGGTAAGTACCTCTAAATGGTTTGCTTTTGCCAAATCAACCACCTCTTTTGTAATAATTGAATATTTTAAATCTACGCCTGCCAGTCCATTTTCGGCGGCCAACTTTATTTTTTTATTCAACCCCGACTTCGACGAACTCAACCAGTAACATTTATTGTCAGGAAACTCTTTTTGTGCCTGTACAATAACGTCCCAATCGAAGCAGATAAAAACAATCTGACTCGCTTTTCCACTTTTGTCGACGCACTTTTTTAATTCGGGCAAAACCTCTTTGCCGCATTTTATTTCAACCACCAGCTGTTTCCCTTCCAGAACGGTAGCAATCATCTCTTTTAAATATGGAATTTTTTCTCCCTTAAATTCTTTGCCTTTCCAACTGCCTGCATCCAAATCGCGCAGTAAAATCGAAGGTGTTTTTTTTATAATCAGGTTTGTTTTTCCCGAACAGGTTCTTTTTGTCGAATTATCGTGAATAACCATTATCCGGTTGTCTTTCGACAGGTGAATGTCTAACTCAACTGCATCGGCACCCAACTGCCATGCCATTTTTGCCGAAGCCACCGTGTTCTCGGGAGCAAAATGCGATGCTCCACGATGTGCAATTATTGTACTCTGTGCCATTAAACTCATTGTAAAAAGAAGTAAAACTGAGGTAATTTGAATTTTCATTTTTTTCTATATTGCCGGAATTCGAAAGAAAGATTGTCTATCTCTTTTATCTCGGACTCCAAATTATTAACTGGTTTTTTTTGTTCACAAACAGTTGAATTAATCAACTCGTAATTGACGAATAAAAGTAATGGTTTTTTCGACTTAAATAAAGCGATAAAGGAAATAGAAAAAATAAATTACAATGAGTTTCGAAACAATTGTTTTTTAGTTCATTTCAACTTTCGGGTTGATGGGGCAATTTACAATTTAATGAATTGGCTTTTTCCCTGCCGGAGGCCATACTTTTGGGTTTGATCAGAAGTGTATGCAGGAAGCCGGCTAACAGCGACGGCCTTGGTCGGTGAGCCGGAAAACAAGCGATAACGACGTTAAAAAATTACTGTTGTTTGAGGAGCTCCAATGTATTGGAGGGAGTTCAGGATTTTTAGTCGTTATTGCGTAGCTTTTCCGAGCGAAGCGAGCGCAGCCTTGGGCTTTTTGTTTACTTTTTGGGCTAAGCCAAAAAGTAAAATCTGCCCGATAGGGCAAAAGTAACAATATGGCATCCCTTCGACCGGCAACCAAAAAGTTTAAATGTCCCTGGAAATTTATTTAAATATTGAATCAACCCGAATTATGAAGTGAACCGTTTTTTTATTGCAAACCCAGTTGCGAGTTGCTGAAAAATAAAGAAGAAGTTAACGATGCAAAAACATTGAGCAATTTTATTAAGAAAAGTAAAGTACTTATTCGTAAAGAGATTGAATATTATTTATGTTTGCATCGTAGGTGGAACGAAATAGGGTGTAAATAATTTGTTGTACAATATTCGTTTTGTTTAAATAAAGTGTTTAAAAATGAGTACTACGAGTAGTAAAAAAGATATAAAAAGCCGTTTGAAGAAATTCATTGACTCTGTTCTTGTGGGGTTCCTAATAGCCCTTTCGTACTTGCCTTTTTGGGTGTTATATGGTATTTCCGATTTCTTTTATTTGGTATTTAAATATGTAATAAAGTACCGCCGCAATGTAATTAATCAGAATATAAAAAACTCGTTTCCTGAAAAAACGGAAGCCGAAAGAGAAGAAATTGCCACCCGCTTTTACCACCACTTGTGCGATGTAATGGTTGAAACGATTAAAGGTTACAGCATGAATACAAAACAGATGGACAATCATGTTAAATTTCCTGATGTTAAATTGTTAAACGACCACTACGATAAGGGGAAAGGTGTTATTATGGTGGGAATGCATTACAACAACTGGGAGTGGAACGGTATTTTACAAAAATATGCAAAACCCCGGGTTATTGCTTTATACAACCCAATAAGAGGAAACGATGCGCTTGAAAACTTTCTGTTAAGAATAAGAACGAAATGGGGCGCCGAGTTTATTCCTGTAAACCGGTCGAGGCGTTTAATGGTTGAACTTTCAAAGATGGAGCATCCGGCAGCTCTAGCTCTGGGGGCCGACCAAACGTCGCTTGCCAACTCAAAATTCTGGACAATATTTATGAATCAGGAGAGTCCGTTTTTTCCCGGGCCCGAAAAAATTGCAGCTTACACAAACTACGCCGTTGTTTTTCACCATATGAAAAAGATAAAAAGGGGAAAATATGAAGTTGAATTTGTTCCTCTTTTCGAAAATCCGAAAGAGGTAAAACCGGAGGAAATTATGCTTACATATATTCGCAAAATGGAAGAGATAATACGAAAAGAACCCGAGTATTATCTATGGTCGCACCGCCGGTGGAAACATAAACGCCCTGAAAACATTCCGTTAACATTGTAGTAATGGTTCGGTGTATTTTCATAGGCAGTAGATTACAAAATGACAGGTGGTTGTATTTGCTAAAAATCAGACCTTTGCGACTTTGCGGCTTTGCGAGAAACAAAAAGGAAGTATTAAATGAGTTACTGCTTAATAAACTTTACAACATCGCCCGAGTTTGAAGTAATAAAGTAGCAGCCGTTATTTAAATTCCGAATATCTATTTTTTGTGTTCCACGCTCTTTTATCTGAAAAGTTTTCATCTGTTTCCCTGTCTCGTCGATAATGTACAACGTGCTTCCCAGTAGTGTGTTATCGACTGATATGTTTAAATGTTCCTCCAATGCCGGGTTTGGATAAACTTTTATATCTGTTCTCTCTTTTTGCTGTGCTGCAACATTGGCCGAAGTTCCTGCCCAACCTGCAAGTCGACTCCATAACCACCAGGCAGCGTACGCTTTTAAATTTCCGTTTAACGGTTTTGTATGCGCCGCCGAACAGTCGTACCAGTCCACTCCTTTTGTGTGCCGGTTTTGCCACTCTTCCGCCCAGTTTCCCAGTTTTTCCGAACCATCGCCATCGCGATAATACGAACAGTCATCGTTTGTGAATTCAAAAAACTTTCCGTCGGGGTCGTACCGTTCAATATCGTGAAAGTCGTAAAGTACTTTATTGTGTGCTTTGCAATAATCTCGAATTTGCTGATTGTTTGTTTTTAAATCTGCATCGTTCCAAATGTCGGAGTGCCCTGTCATATAAACAAAGGTAATTTTCGGATAATCTTTTTCCAACTCATCCATTTTGTCGAGATAAGTTTGAACTCCGGCCTCTGTATTATCCGACATTCCACCGCACCACGACCAGATAACAACGTTAACATCGGAATGGTTAGAGGCATTTAAATAGGTGCGAGTTCGCGACGCCCATGTGGTATCGCCGTTGTGCCCCAAATCGCCCGGGACAAACCGGTCGTCGATGTCGAGAGCACCTTCCTGTGGCCCGTCGTGCCAACGATAAAGCCCGGTTCCCCCTTTGAAATCGTCGAGTTTATCCATCCCCGAAATTAGCTGACTTCCGTGCGATGTGTGTCCGTAAACAATATGCAACGACTGTTTTGCTTTGTTGATTGCCGATTTGGGAATTGAATCGATTTTTGTACAATTATGGTCGATAATAATTGATTGCGAAAAACTAGTTCCGAAAAAAAACAGAAATAGTAGGGTTAAATGAATCTTTTTCATACGGTTCTGATTTAAGGTTGATTATAAACTGTTTTTAACCATACAATTTATAACTTTTGCTGCAAGAATGCAAGTGCCTTAAGAAGAAGATTGTCTGCCTCGAGTTAATATACTAACTCGACTTTATAATGGGGTACTTCAAATTCCGGAGAGTTTTTATATTTATGCAAAACTTTTAGCAACTCTAAAAAGAAAAAGCGCTTGAAATATTGATTTTAAGCGCTTTTGTTGGTATTCGTCTCTGTGTTGTGCCCAGAACAAGACTCGAACTTGCACGGGGATAATTCCCCACAAGGCCCTCAACCTTGCGTGTCTACCAATTCCACCACCTGGGCATATTCTATTTCAAAAAAACGTGAGTGCAAAACTAAAAAAAATCTCTAAACTCCAAATCTATTTTTGCAAAATGTTAACGTTCATACTCCTCTTCCATTTTTGCTTTAACAATAATACTGTCTTTTACTGTAAAATAGTAACGCATAGTTTTTTGTACCATAGGCGAAACCATGGGGTCGAGCGTTAATTTTCCCTGACTAATTTCTGTGCTTTTTAAATTTTTCACCTCTTCAAAAACATAAACATCTCCGTTATTACGTTCAAGAATTGTTTTCGGATAACCAAATTTTTCTTTTAAAATCGATACGGGTTTCCCAACATACGCTTTTTGCAGCTGCTTTTGTACACCGCACGAAACAATTGTAAACGCAATTAATACTAGTATAAATAGTTGTCGCATTTTCTGTTTTTTTTGTCGAAAGTAAATAAAATATTGAACAATAACCACTTTGTTAAATTGTGATTTGTAAATTCACAGTTTCCTGTTTCACTCCATTAATATTTTTATCTTTGTGACGTATTTTTAATACCTGTTTATTTACTAAATATCACGCTGCAAAATGATTCAATTTTTCAGAACTCAAAAAAGTATAATCGCAGTTCACTCTGCAAAATCACTGGCTCCCGAGAGTATCGACAAGTTAAACTGGCTCTTTTCCGAATCGGAATATCTTTCGGAAAATGTTTTAAATGGTTGGTTTGTTGGACCACGAAAAGAGATGCTCACTCCCTGGAGTACAAACGCCGTCGAAATTACCCAAAATATGGGTATTGAAGGAATTATCAGAATCGAAGAGTTTTTTCAGGTTGAAAACGAAAAAGCCGGTTTCGACCCGATGTTACAGTCGTTGTACAAAGATCTGAATCAGGATATTTTTACCATCGAAAAGCAGCCCGACCCGATTTTAAATATCGATGATATTGCAGCATACAACGAACAGGAGGGGTTGGCATTGAGCAACGACGAGATTCAGTATCTCGATAAAGTTGCAAAAGAGATGGGGCGACCGCTTACCGATGGCGAAGTTTATGGGTTTGCTCAGGTAAACTCGGAACATTGCCGCCACAAAATTTTTAACGGTATTTTTATTATCGATGGAAAAGAGATGGAATCGTCACTTTTTCAGATGATTAAGAAAACATCGCAGCAAAATCCTAACGCTATAATTTCGGCATACAAAGACAATTGCTCATTTGTTCAAGGACCGGTTGTTGAGCAGTTTGCGCCGAAAACACAAGATAAACCCGACTTTTTTGAAGTGCGCGACATTGAGACCGTTCTTTCATTAAAAGCCGAAACACATAATTTCCCTACAACGGTTGAACCGTTTAACGGAGCGGCTACCGGAACAGGGGGCGAAATAAGAGACCGTATTGCCGGCGGAATGGGAAGTTTGCCAATTGCAGGAACTGCTGTTTATATGACCTCGTACCCGCGTACTGAAGCACAACGTAAGTGGGAACAGGCAACCGAAGAGCGCGAGTGGTTGTATCAAACTCCGGAGGAGATTCTGATAAAAGCATCGAACGGAGCCAGCGATTTCGGAAACAAATTCGGACAACCCATTATTACCGGTTCGGTGTTAACGTTCGAGCATTTCGAGAACTTTAAAAAATATGGATACGATAAAGTAATTATGCAGGCCGGCGGAATTGGTTTCGGTAACAAACGCGACAGTTTAAAAGCCGACCCCGAAAAAGGCGATCGTGTAATTTTACTCGGCGGCGACAATTATCGCATTGGAATGGGCGGTGGAGCCGTGTCGTCGGTGGCAACCGGCGAGTTCAAAAACGATATTGAGCTGAATGCCGTTCAGCGTGCCAACCCCGAAATGCAAAAGCGGGTTTTTAATGCCATTCGTGCATTAAGCGAGTCGGAAGAGAACCCGATTATTTCAATTCACGACCACGGTGCAGGCGGCCACCTGAATTGCCTTTCGGAACTGGTTGAAACCACCGGCGGAAAAATTGATACCGCAAAACTTCCGGTTGGCGACCCCACTCTTTCGCAAAAAGAGATTATCGGGAACGAGTCGCAGGAACGAATGGGGCTGGTATTAAAAGAGAAAGATTATAAGTTGCTAAAAGATATTTCGGACCGCGAGCGGGCGCCCATTTATAACATTGGCGAAACCACCGGCGATATGCAGTTTACTTTCGAAAACTCAAAAACCGGCGAAAAATCAATCGACTGGCAACTCGGATATATGTTTGGAAATCCGCCAAAAACGGTTTTGGAAGATACCACTGTTATTCCGGAATTTGAAGAGTTGGAATACAACAACGAAGAGATAAATGCACTGGTTGAAAATGTTTTACAGCTCGAGTCGGTGGCGTGTAAAGATTGGTTAACCAACAAAGTCGACCGCTCGGTAACAGGAAGGATAGCGAAACAACAAACGGCGGGTAAATTGCAACTTCCATTAAATAATGTAGGCGTAATTACTTTAGATTATAAAGGAATTGCGGGAATTGCAACGTCAATTGGTCATGCACCAATTGCCGGACTGGTCGATGCACCGAAAGGTTCGGTTTTGTCGATTGCCGAGTCGCTGACAAATATTATTTGGGCACCGCTGTCTGATAAAATAAAAAGTATTTCGTTGAGTGCCAACTGGATGTGGCCGGCAAAAAATCCGGGAGAAAATGCACGCATTTATAAAGCGGTGCAAGCTGCCAGCAATTTTGCCTGCGATTTGGGAATTAACATCCCCACAGGAAAAGACTCGATGTCGATGACACAGAAATACAAAGACGATGTGGTTTACGCACCCGGAACAGTTATTATTTCGGCATCGGGCGAAGTCTCCGATTGCCGGAAAGTGGTAGAGCCGGTTTTGGTAAACGACGAAAAAAGTGAGATTATTTTTATCGATTTCTCTTTTTCAGCACGTGCTTTGGGAGGAAGTGCTTTTGCCCAGTCGATTAATAAACTCGGTAAAACTGCACCAACCGTTA
>JALUZN010000209.1 GCA_027011835.1 Draconibacterium sp.
GTTTTTATATCATGCTGATAATCAATAAAATATATAAATGTCTGTGATTGCGTCAAATAGCTGATATTCAGTAGTTTAGCTTTTGTCTTGTGTCTCATGTCTAAAAATCTAACGATCTATTATTATGAAACATATTTTGTTAATTATTTTTGTTGCTATTTTCATTCAGCCGTTATTGGCTCAGTCAGAAAAAACAGTAGATATTCTTCCTAGTCAATTCCAAATTATACCGCAACCAAAAAATATTAAATTATTGAGTGGGAGTGGTTTAGCAGAAGGAATGCTCGCAGGCCTTAAGTTGGTGGGAGATTTCGATAAACCGGTTATGGGGCAAATACTTAATTTGTTGCCTGAAACGAAAACATCAAATAAAGGAACACTAACGCTTAAATTGGACAGTTCTAACACAGAGAATGGTTTAACAGAAAGTTATGTTTTAACAATCTCCAACGGAAATGTTGAAATAGTTTCTCCTGGTGAAGCAGGGCTTTTTTATGGATGTCAAACGCTTGAGCAACTTCTTGAAGATGCCCGCGATTTTAATATTGAAATTCCTGCCTGCAGAATTACCGATTATCCCGATTATGTTTATCGTGCAGTTCATTTCGATACAAAACATCATTTAGATTATATAAATTATTATTATAAAAGTATTGACAGGCTGGCACGTTATAAAATAAATGCTATTATCTGGGAATTTGAAGATAAACTGAGATATGAAACTCAACCTTTAGTGGGCGCTCCGCAAGCAATTAGTATTGAAGAGATGGCTGCAATTACAAAATATGCCCGTAAACGAAATATTGAAATTACACCACTTGTTCAGGGTTTAGGACATGCAACATTTATTCTGAAACATCAGGAATATGAGTATTTGCGCGAGGTTAAAAATAATCGCTGGGCATTTTGTCCCTTGAACGAAGGCACGTATCAGGTTTTGTTTGATTTGTATAGAGACGCAATTAAAGCAACGCCGGGTAGCAAATATTTTCATATTGGCGGAGATGAAATTGGCAATATTGGGTTGTGTAATCGTTGTAAACCTACTGCCGATGAAAAAGGCAAATTCGAATTGAATCTTTATTGGATGAATCGAGTCTGCGAATTTTTAATCGAGCAGGGACGAATTCCAATCTTCTGGGACGATATGGTTTTTCAATATGCAGGTGTTTGGTATTCAACACGCGAAAAGGAAGATTCTCCCGATCTCTGGAAAGAGGGAGTGCAAAAATTAGATAAGGTTATCGACCGTTTTCCTAAAGATGGGGTTTTTATGCACTGGAACTATTCGTCGTGTAAGCAACCCGGTAACGACCGGGCAATAACGTGGCTGACAAACAATAATCTAAATACGATGATTTCAACAGCTGCTCAAAGTGGCCCTGCAGCATTATTTCCGTTTGATGATCGAACAGGAAAAATGTCAGACCGTGGATTAACAGCTATCAAAAGCTCTATTCAATTAGCACACAAAAAGGATATTAAAGGTGTATTATGTAGCGGATGGGATGATCGCTCTCCACATATGGAAACCTATTGGAGAGGGTTTATTGCAACAGCCGAATTTAGTTGGAATACGCAGGGGCGAGACCTGGATGAATATCAGAGTGCGTATTTACAGCGAGAATTTGGTCCTAACATAAGTTATACTGATTTGTATATTGAGTTAAGAGATGCTGCACATTTTTGGGAAACATCGTTAGTTAGAAAGGGGAATAGGATGGATGAAGAGAATGTACTATTTGAGCTACCTGCCATTAAGCATTGGATAGCTGAAGAAGATAGAGAAAAGGAGACGCAAATAGTTAACTACAATAATGTTGTTATTGAAATGCCCGACTTGGAGAATCCTGGAGAGTGGACGAAAAAATATAAAAATAGACTCGATGAAGCTGAAAAACAGATTGTAACATATCAAAGCACAAGCAAACAGCTTAACGATTTGTATCGAGCATCGATTCGAAACAGGTTTCATTGGAAAGTATTCTCAGCCATAAACGATTTTCAGATTACTGCACCCAAATTTCTACTAGCATTAAAGCAGTGTGATGTCGAAAATAAATCAAAAAGAGATAAAGGATATAAAGCGGTAAGAAAAGCATTGGATGAGTTTGATGCTGCATGGGAAAATTTAAAATCTGTTTATGCCGAAACCCGACATATTTCATACCCCGACAATTATATTGCCGACCGGTATTTTCATTTTGCCAGTCAACGCGAAGATCTTTCGTGGATGATTCAGGTGGAAGAACAAATTCGCCCAATTGTCAACAATTGGCTGAATGAAGAAGTACAATAAACTTTTGCGGTGTAATAGACAAATTGGTTGGTCTTTTTATTAACAACCTTTCTCGAAAAAACCATTGAATATATTTTGCTGAGTCAGTTGCTGTACTGGGGAACAACTTGCCTGAGATAGGTTTATTACCGACAAAGAAAGTCGAAGGAGAAGGGGATATTGATTAGTGTCCCTTCAACTTTTTTTGATTTCTTTATGCCTTCAAAAATCCATCAAAAAATTCTCTTTTTTTAGCCAGGCAACACATTCTGATTCGGTATTTTATTTTTTTAATTAGCAAAATGAGGCCTAATGGACAAAATGGTTGTTCGAAACTTCTATAGTCCTTAATTGACGTAGCTTTGCAGTAAATCAAAGGTTATGAATAAAAAAAATGTATTTATTGCGGAAGCACAATTACAAGAAAACATG
>JALUZN010000210.1 GCA_027011835.1 Draconibacterium sp.
TTTATGGACACAGCCTGAAATTATTTATAACAATGCCGGAGAATTTTCTTTGGGAATTATCTTTAATAAAAGCTCCAAATACAGTCACGAATTGGAGATTATGCCGTTAAGTTTAAACAAATCGACATTGAATGAAGTGAAAAATCCTGCGGATTCTTATTCTTGGGAGACATCGAAAAATGGGAACTTTTCAATGAATTCGAGACTTAGATACCAGCTAAATTATACAATTCTTGATAAATCAAAAATCGATCTTTATGTTGGATTTTCGTCTATGCTTTCGTTTTTTAAACAAAATTATGGTGGTTATTCAACTTTCGATTTTCAAAAAAAATACACGCAAGTTGGGATTGTTTTTGGTCTCACACCGGGTTTTAATATCCCCATTGCTGAAAACCTTAGTTTTTCATTTGATGTCCCAGTGGGTATTTTTGGGGTAAACTACCGTCGAATGAATTATGAAAGCCCGGAACTGCCACTCAATGAAAAGATACAAAGTGCTTTCTCCGGAGAATTCTGGTATCAGGGTTTTCAAGTAAGAGCTGGACTGGGCTATAAGTTTTAATCAGAGAAGAAATAAACCGGTAAAAGGCTTTCTCTTTAGCACTTTCGTGAGTATTTATTCCTCAAACATCATCGAATAAGGGCGCTCTATTTCACGGTGCAGCTCGCTAATTCCAATATTCCGGCTTTTGCGGATATACTCCCTGCCATCGAGAAAAATAAGGATGGTTGGTGCGGCAAAAACCTGATGTTGCGCTGCCACCTCTGGCAAAATATCCAATTTTACGTAAGCCATTTTTATTTTTGGGAACTCGGTTTTTATCAATTCGGCAACTTTGGGTTTTAATACTTTACAAACATTGCATGCTTCGGTCGAAAAATAACCCAACAGAGCGGGTTCTTTCTCTTTTAGTTGTGTAAACTCTTCAAAAGTCTCTATTTCAATAAACATTTTCTTCAATTTATAATTAAAACTGTCCGGTATTCAGCATAACTAACGTACACGCTTCTATTGCCTCAATACCATTGTTCTCGAGTATTCCGGCAAGTTCGTCGTTTTCGGCACCCGGATTAAAAATAACACGTTTGGGTTTTAACTCAACAATTGGGTTGTAATATTCGGGCTGACGTTGCGCACCTAAATACATTGTTACCGTATGGATATTTTTACTTTTAGGAAATTCGGTTTCAATTTCAACATCTAAAACACGGCCTTTTCTTTTGGCAACCGATACAACATCTACACCGTTTTGCCTTAACAGGCGAATTGCCATATTCGAATAGCGGGCAGGATTTTCGCTGCCACCAATTACTAATGTCTTCTTATTTGTCATTTATGATTTTTTTAGCAGAACAACCGCGCTAACCGAGATTCCTTCTTCGCGCCCTTCGAATCCTAATCTCTCGGTGGTGGTTGCTTTTACCGAAATGCACGTTTCGTTAACACCCAAAACCTGCGCCATTTCTCTTTCCATTTCGGGAATAAATGGTCTTAATTTGGGTTGCTGTGCCGAAATTGTTGAGTCGATATTTACAATTTCGTAACCTTTCTCTTTTACTAAATTGTATGCTCTTTTCAGTAATATTTTACTACCGATATTTTTAAATTCTTTTGAATTGTCGGGGAAATGAGTTCCGATGTCGCCCAATTTTAAGGCACCTAAAAGTGCATCGCAAATGGCGTGAATTACAACATCGCCATCGGAATAGGCAACTGTTCCTTTCGAATGTGGAATTAAAATTCCGCCCAGCCAAAGCGTTTCTCCTTCGGCAATTCTATGAACATCAAATCCTTGTCCAATCCGAAAATCCATTACCGTTGGTTTCCAAATGCGTCGATATCAAACGAGAGAGTAAATCGTAACGTATTTTCCAACGGGTGGTTACGTTGTGTTGGCAGAAGGTACGAGAAGTCGAGTGAGAACACGTTCATTCTTAACCCAGCACCTGCAGTAAAATATTTCCGGTTACCTTTATTTTCGTGCTCATAAAAATAACCTCCTCGTATTGCAAACTGTTTGTTGTACCAATATTCAACTCCAATGGCAAGAGTAATCTCCTGCATCTCCTCTTTAAATCCTCCCGGCGCATCGTAAAAAGAGGTAATCATTCCTTTAATAACCGACATGTCGGAATGAATTCCACCGGGAAGAATTACTCCTCCTTCATCGTATTCAATTGAGTCTTTTGGTGGAGTGGGAACTAGCAGTTTATTGGCTTCGAACGAAAACGAGAATGAGTTGTAATTGTCTAACTCGGTTGTGTATGCCGCACCAATCATAAGGTTGGTCGGAATAAAATCTTTTACCTCTCCGTCGGTGTACGAAATTTTTGAACCAATATTTTGAATATTAATACCGGCCGAGAAAATATTGTCTTTGCGATTTGCTCTGAATTCGTTGTACCAATAAAAGGCAACATCGGCAGCAAATGAGTTTCCGGGTCTGGTTTCAACGCCGTTTACCATTTGCCCACCGGTGAGGTCGGAACGAATGTATCGAACAGCTACCGAACCTGAAAAGATATCGGAAAGTTTTCGCGAATAGCCAAAGTCAATGGCAAATTCGTTTGGACTTTGCTGACCAACGATTTCGCCCCACTCGCTGGTAAATACAATATCGCCCAACGAGAAATAGCGTAACGACGAACTGATTGCCTGCTGGTCGTCAATTTTTTTATATCCCGAAAGGTAGGCAAGATTGATG
>JALUZN010000211.1 GCA_027011835.1 Draconibacterium sp.
TAATTATGTCAAATAACTAATGTTTAGTAGTTCTATTCTTGTCTTGTGTCTCATATCGGTTACGGTCTGCATCGTGCCGGTTTTAGAGTAATCACCTTTCAAGTTATTAAACTGTTTATTAAATTTATTAATGCTCAAATCACCACATTCCCCGTATTGCGTATTAGCAATAGTTATTCTATGATGATTTTCTTGGTATTAAAACCATTTTCTGATACAACTTTAAGTATAAAAAATCCTGTTTTAAATCCTAATGTACTAATTATTACTTTATAACTCTTTTCATATGACTTTGAAAAAACGAGTACACCTGATACGCTAAAAATGTCTATACTTTCTATTTTCCCCGAAGTACTAATAATAGTTAAATCCTCTCCATTTGCCAATGGATTTGGAAAAACGGTTAACCCAAGAATAATTTCCTTGTTATTAATATTTGTTAAAGTTTCACAATCGGTAAACCTTGGATTTAAATAAATTACGTTTTCTTCTTTTTTAAAACAAGCTAATTCGCACTCCCAATAGCATGCTGGAATATCAGTCATAGGATATCTAAAACCAAATGTACTTCCTATGCCTTCAATCCATTTTTGCCCATCCTTCATTGAAAATTGCTTCCGATATGTATTTTCAATTAATACTGAATCTATTGCAACGATAATATTTTGATGCCAAGTCCCTGTATTTATTGTATCGCCTATTGTTTTATTAAAATCATACAGAACGACAGCTGTATCTGAGTGAAATCCCCAATAATCTTCACCAATATATTTCACAATCTTATTTTCCTCTCTAAAACAACCAATATACTTACTTACTTCGTTTGATGTCTCTAATATTTTGAAATATTTTAATCCATCTATTATAGTATCGCCAGTTATAATATACTTTAGTATAACACTGGTTGGTGGTTCGCCACATTCTACCCGTTCATTCCAAGATATATTAACTGTATCAATTTTGAAGTAATCTTGAGCACTTAGGGAAATAATTCCGAACAAAATAAATCCAATTGTTATAAACTTTTTCAAGTGATTAATTTTACTTGTCCTTACAAAGGTTGATTCTTTTTCTTAATTATTGCTAACAAAAAATCAAACAATCAATTAAAACACAAACCAAATAATTTTTCCGAAAAGTAAAAACAAAAAAGAAAGAAACCTGCCTCCTTTGCAAATTTCTTTCTTTAAAAAATCAGACACCCCGAATCAGGGGCTGACAAACGAAGTTTTATAAGTTTCGATTAATTCATTGTTGCTATAAATTCCAAACTCAACTTCGGTATTATCGCTTTTCAATTCTCCTTTCGGAATAAACAAAATAAATGTTGATTCGAACATCGACTGGTCTTTAACATCCATCGAATTTCCGGCCATTTTTATCACTCCTTTATGCGAAAGCAGTCGTATCTCGAGCGGGATTTTATCGTGCGTTTTATTAATAATTTTAATGTTGTAGACATTAGAAATTGTACTATCGGCATTTACCTGATACAATAAACCGGGAGTACGTAAAATGGTAGTTTCTATTGCAGGGCGCGTTAAGAGCGTATAAACAAAAAACGAGAATAAGATTAACAAAACTACCGAGTAGGCTTTGTTACGCGCATTCCAAAAGGTTGTATGGCCGTGTTTTATTCCCTCTTCCGAGTCGAAACGTATCAACCCCTCCGGTTTTTTTACTGTTCGCATTACCGAATTACACTGGTCGACACAGGCCGAACAGTTAATGCACTCGAGTTGAGTTCCGTTTCTAATATCAATTCCGGTTGGACAAACGGCAATACACTGCCTGCAGTCGATACAGTCTCCCTCTCCTTTTGCTCCGCGTGGTTCGCCGCGTTTATTGTCGTAGGTAACAATTACCGATTTCGAGTCGAGCAAAACACCCTGCATCCGTCCGTACGGACAAACCATTGTACAAATTTGCTCGCGAAAGAAAGAGTAAATCCAGTAAAAGACTCCCGAAACTGCCAACATAATCAGAAAGCCCGAAAGATGCTTGCTGAGGGGTTCGTTTACCATTACCCACCATTTTTCGGGGCCGATAAACCAAAGCAAAAACGTGTTGGTCATGGCAATAGATATGATAATAAAAACTGTATGTTTTATCAGTTTCTTAACAATCTTTTCGGTTGTCCACGGGCCGCTGTTCAGCTTATATTGTTTTTTATAATCGCCTTCAATCAGGTATTCTATTTTTCTGAAAACCATCTCTAAAAAGATGGTTTGCGGGCATGCCCACCCGCACCACAATCGTCCGAAAGTTACGGTAAATAGAACAATAAACAAGACAAACGAGAGCATTAAGAGGGCAAGAATAAACGTGTCTTGCGCCCAAAAAATAGCTCCGAAAATTATAAATTTCCGTGAAGCAATATCGAGTAAAATAAAAGGATGCCCATTTATTTTAATAAACGGAGCGCCAACAAAAAACAGCAAAACAAAAATGCTGAAAATTGTTCGGCGAGTGTACCACTTTCCTTTTGGTTTTTTTGCATAAACCCACTTTCTACCGCCTTTTTCGTCCATGTTTATCGGGCGATCTCTGAATGAAATATCCTTGTCAGACATATGTTCAAAAATATTGGAACAAAAAAGGGAAATAGACATTTCCCTTTTTTATTTATTTACTAAATTTTATTTACATTTCTCTCCCTGAGGAGCTTTGGCATTTGCAGGATTTGTACCTTTTAACGA
>JALUZN010000212.1 GCA_027011835.1 Draconibacterium sp.
CCGGTTAACGGAGTCATTAAAGGTTGGGTAGAAGCACTGCAATTAATGCCGGTGGGTTCGAAATGGAGACTTTTTATTCCGGCCGATTTGGCTTATGGACAGCAAGGTGCAGGCGGGGCAATTGGCCCTAATACAACACTTATTTTCGATGTAGAGTTATTAGAAATTATCTAAATATTTGTAAAATGAAAAATAGTATTATTTATTTGATGGTGGTTGGCTTATTAATAGCAACAACCTCGTGCCAGCAAGGTGGTACAAAAGATGTTAAACTGGAAACAACAGTTGACTCGGTGAGTTATGCAATTGGACTGTTAGTTGGTCAAAACAACTTGAATAACTTAACAAAAGCTCCGGGAGGAAAGGATTTGGATGTAACAATTATGTCGGCTGCTTTTGCCGAAGCATCAGCTAAAGGAGAACTGAAAATGACAGAGGAGGACGCAAACAAAATGCTTCAAACTTATTTTCAGGCTGCCGGGAAAAAAGAGGCACAGGAAAATCTTGAAGAAGGAAATGCATTCCTCGAAAAAAACAAAGCTCGTAAAGGAGTAATAACTACCGAAAGCGGATTGCAGTACGAAATTCTTAAAGAAGGAAAAGGTCCGAAACCAACAAAACAGGACAAAGTTAAGGTGAACTACCATGGAACTTTAATTGACGGAACTGTATTCGACAGCTCGGTTGACCGTGGCGAACCTGCAACTTTTGGCGTTGGACAAGTTATTAAAGGATGGACCGAAGCATTGCAGTTAATGCCCGTTGGTTCGAAATGGAAAGTATATATTCCTGCTAATCTTGCTTATGGCGAGCGTGGTGCCGGTGGCGATATTGGCCCGAACGAAACTTTAATTTTTGAAGTTGAGTTATTGGAAATTGTTAAAAAATAATTGAATTATATTTTTATAAAAAAACCTTTGTAAGTTTTTACAAAGGTTTTTTTTATTCTATTTTTGAAGCTATGAGTTTAGCAGTAAAAGGAAAAATACAACAGATTTTAAAACCGCAGTCGGGTACAAGCCAGGCGGGAAAAGAGTGGAATAAACAAGAGTTTGTAATCGAAACAGAAGAGCAATATCCAAGAAAAGTTTGCTTTACTTTGTTTGGCGAAAAAACATCGCTTATTAATGGATTGTCGGTAGGCGATGAAGTTGAAGTTTCGTTTAACTTAGAATCGCGCGAATACAATGGTCGGTGGTTTCATAACGTAAATGCCTGGAAAATAGACAAACCTTCTATGGGAAATATTTCGGAGCCGCCACCTGAATTCAGTGCTGGCGATATTCCCCCGGAACCGGCTGAAGATGCAGCCAGTGATTTGCCTTTTTAAAAACCGATTGAGTATATAATAACATGTTTTAAAGGGAACCGATAATAAAATCGATTCAACTCCCTTTATCGTAAAATAAACACTAGAATATTCCGGGGTGCGATGTAATGTCGCACTCCGAATTCCCGCCAACAGTACCGGTTAGTACAATAACCAAAAACCTGTTTCGATTGAGTATATTAATTCAATTTTACAATTTCAAAAAAAGAGCTTTTTAAATAACATAATTGTTAATTTAGCGTTCAGAAGAAAAGGTAAATTTCAATTAAATATGTTAGTAGGAAAAGAGAAATATTTTATCACATTCATACTTTCCTTTTTTATCTCTACACTTTTGTTGGCTCAAAATACCCCAAAAGAGAGAAATATGGAGACCTTGCAGAAAGAGGTACAGGTATTGAAGAAATATTTTTACGAAGGGAAAAATTGGCATATTGCACAGCCGTCGGTGGAGAAAGACGTGAAAGGACTAATAAACTTTGTTGAAGACCGCCCGATTGATTCAATAATAGGGAATATAAATAGCACATTTAACACGAGTGAACACTATGTAATTCGGTTGCCCGAGAATGTTTCCGATAGTTTAAATGTTGCGGGTTATTACGCAAATAGTTTTGTGAAAGCCGATATTGATGCAATAAGTGCTCGGTTAAAAGAGGTTTACAGGAAGAAGAAAATTGTTGTTCCGGGAGAATTAATTTCAAACTTAGATGAACGTTTAAACCTAATTCCCGAGGGCAGTGGTCTAAAGCTTTTTGCCGATTCGGTTTATTCCATGCCCGATTCGCTTCAAATTCCTGAAGTAATTCCCGATTCGGTATTAAATTCGCCGGAACTCTTCCGTGAATTGGTAAGAAAAGATAGCATCAGAAACATATATGTCGAGAAAAGAAGGTTGGAATACAACGACCGGCTGGTTGCTGCTTATGTCGATTCGGTACGTGCCGACATTCGGAAAAAAGAGTACAACAAAGAGCTTGCTTTGCAAGTAAAACGACTGACTGACTCGGTTAAAGTGAACAACTATCAGGTTTTAAAAGCATATAACAATTTGGTAGTTCAAGCGGTAAACGATTCTATTTATACTGCATTACGACTGCTAACAATTTATGCCGATTTAATTGACTCTGTGGAGGTTTCGATTATTAACCGTACAGGAGATTCAACACGAATTAAACTAAAAGAGGGGAACAAACGCTATTCGCGTATTTGGTTGAAAAATGAACAGAACGATTCGTTAAGTGTGCTGGTAGAAAATACCGGGAAGCGAAGTATGAAAATGTTAATCGACGATGGAGTTACCATTTCGAGGTTTAAGCCAAAGCAGACCAAAGAGTTTGATGTTAAGGAACTTGAACGGGATTTTGCCCGCTTCAATAAAGTTGGGGAAGCGTATAAGATTGAAACCCCGTGGCGGATTGGAGGAGTTGGAAATGTTGGAATTACCCAAACCTATTTGCAAAACTGGAAAAAAGGAGGGCAAAGTTCTATTGCCTCGCTAATTGTTTTAAAGGGGTTTGCTAAATATTCGCGTGCCGATGGAAAAGTGAAATGGGAAAACTGGGCGGAAATTCGAAACGGTTGGTTGCGACCCGGTGGAAAAGGTTCTGAAATTCAGAAAAACGACGATAAGTTTGAGTTTACATCGAGGTATGGTTTAAGTGCATTTCATAAATGGTATTACACGGCCGAGCTAAACTTCGAAACACAGTTCTTTAAAGGATTTAAGTATCCTAAAAAGGATCATCCCGAACCAATTTCTGCATTTATGGCTCCCAGTAAAACTTTTATGAAACTGGGTTTTGAGTACAAACCCGAAAAAAATCTTTCGCTTTTGCTATCGCCTATTACTGTTAAAAATGTATTCGTTCGCGATACGGTTTTAATCGACCAAACAAAATTTGGAATCCATCCCAGTAGCAGAAGCTTATGGGACTTTGGACTTAATGCCGATTTACGATTTACGACAAATATTACCGACGATATTTTGTATGAAACAAAATATAAAATGTTTATCGATTATAAAAATCCGTTTAGCAAATTCGATATTAACTGGGAAAATCTGTTTGTGATGAAACTAAACGACTACGTCAGGTTGCTTTTTATGGTGCATTTTATTTACGACGATGATGTGCTTTTTCCGGTGTACGACGAAAACAATGTGAAAATAGGAGAGGAGCCAAAACTTCAGATAAAAGAGTTAATGACGATTGGTTTTGCGTATTCAATAAACCGGAAAGTGATGCGTGCCAAGCGCATTCGTTAAAGCTGTTGCAAAAAGAAAAAGTATAGTTTCGGAGTATATCGGGACGAAAAGTTATGCGATTTGAATATATAATCCTAAAATAACAAATACTCCGTAAATAACACTTGCAACTCCGTTTGTTGTGAAAAATGCCAGATTTACTTTACTCAAGTCGTCGTATTTTACCAGCGTGTGTTGATAGAAAAGAAGCGAAATAAATGTAACTGAGCCAATAATATGTATTAAGTTAGCAGGTGTATATATGGCAACAAGAACAACAAATACAGCTGCAAACAGGTGGATTATTTTTGAAGCTGTTAATGCGCGTTTTTTACCTAAAAGTGCCGGCACCGATTTTAATTTTAATCCTCTGTCGAAATCTTCATCCTGTAAAGCATAAATAATATCGAAACCGCTTACCCAAAAGAAAACTACCATGCTTAAAAGAAATGGAAGCCAGTCGAATTTGCCGGCAACAGCTAAATAAGCTCCCATTGGCGCAATGGCCAATCCCAAACTTAAAACAAAATGGCAAAGTGGTGTAATTCGTTTTGTGTAGCTATAAAAAAGAATAACAAAAAGTGCAACCGGAGAAAGATAAAAACAGACCGAATTAATAAACCATGTTGCAACCATAAACAGCACCGAGTTCGCAATAACAAAAAGAAGAACAGCGCGCGGTTTTAAAACACCCGATGGAATTTCACGGGCAGCCGTTCTCGGGTTCAGTTTGTCAATCTTTCGGTCGAGAAAGCGGTTGAATCCCATGGCCGCATTTCGTGCAAAAACCATACAGAGTAAAACCAGAGCCAAAAGTTTAAAACTTAGCGATTCCTGATTCTGCTCGAGAGCAAAGAAAAATCCAATTAATGCAAAAGGAAGAGCAAACAGTGTGTGCTCAAATTTTACAAGTTTCGAATAGTTAATAATTCCTTTCATCGTTTTTTCAATAGTGGGTAAATGTAAAAAGATATTTTCAAATTGGGTGAAAAACTTCTTCAATAAAAAAACGAAAGAATTATACCAATTTAACTTTGAATTGCCGTATGATTGAATTAAATTATTTTGTGCAAGGTTGAGTTAAAATATTTCGGTATAGCCATAGCTATGTTGGAATATTTTAACGATGAGATTGTGCAAAAGAATAAATTCGGTGCGGTAATACGAGGTTAACTTGGTATTAGAAAGATTTAATTTACTTTTGACTGTAACAACTTCGGAAAAAAAAGAAATTATGAAAGAATTAAAACGTTATTACACGCTGAAGGCCGAGCCAAAAGATGTATTTAATGCACTGACAAACCAACGGATGTTGGAAATATGGACTGGTGAAAGTGCCGTTATGGATCCGGTTCCAGGGAAAGAGTTCTCGTTGTGGGATGGTAGTATTGTTGGAGTTATTCTTGAAATTGAGGAGAACAAAAAAATCGTTCAGCAGTGGTTTTTTGATGAGGCAGACGAGTCGATTGTTACAATGAAAATTCACAAGCATAAAAAGGGAACAAGCGTTGAGTTGGTGCATACTAATATTCCCGATGCCGCTTTCGAAAATATTTCGGAGGGATGGGATGAAGATTATTTTGGAGCACTGAATGAGTTATTTATTTAATCTACTCGAACCTGATTGGTAGCGGTGCCGTTGGCTGGAAGCTGTAAAATCTTCGTTTCGACTGTTCGTCAATAATGAACCCGACAAAACCCATATCGCTTGGGTGAAACGGGTAAAAAGCCAAACGCATCTGGAAGGTTTTAAATACGAGGTTCTCGTTGTGAAGCCGAATGCCAAGACCGATACCGGAATAGTAGTTTTGAGTAAAAATAATTTTATCGCTGCGCCCAATAATTCCGATGTCGGAAAAACCGAAAAACGCAATATTGAAATTGTACAACTCTTGGCGCATAAAAAGTACATATTCAAGATTTAAACTTAATCGTTGCTTTCCAAAAACAGTTCTACTTCTAAACCCTCGAATGTGGTTGTTAACATTCAGAGTTAAATTTTCGATGTCGAATCGTTTCAATCCCAATGTATAATTTGCCCGTGTAAATAGTCTGAATCGTTTTCTGCCGGCATTTATCTGTTTCGAAATAAAATTTATATTTCCCTGAATTTGCCCCTGTTGATATCCCGATTTAGTAAAATATCCTCCCACCGAACCAGCCAGATAAAGATATCCTTCTCTGCCCTTTAATATATTTCCATTCGATAGGAAAAGATGAATGTAGTGCCTGTTGCCAAATTCATTTTTGTCGAACCCGTACACAATTTCGTTTTTAAATCCATGTGGAATATCTTCTGTAATTCCGTAGCTGTAAACCAATTGGTCTTGCAAGAATTGCCGTTGCGAAATGGTAATTCCTGCCAGATAAAAAGTGCTGTTCGAAAAATACTGGCTTTCACCGGGCTCGGGAGTGGGTCTGGCGTAATAATATTTATTGTTAAAGCCTGCTGAAATAACCAGGTTTGTTGGAATTGTTCTCTCGGGCGATAAATTAATGCTACGTCCACCCCAAAAGCTTATAAACGATAAATCAAGTGGATAATCGGTTTTAATAGGGTTGTCTTCTACAATTTGGTAGGTGCGAAACATTCGAATAGCGTTCGTGCCAAATCCCCACTTAATAGAAGGAGTAATAAAGGGTTTATTTACACGAAGAACAAAGCCTTCGCTTTTATATGTATTTAAATAGCCAGTTGTAATGTCGATAAACTTTCCGTTTATGTTTTTTATTTTATAAAATGTTTCAATACCTAAATAGGGTTTTTCTGAAACATGACCAATAAATCGCAATGAAATTTCGTGCCCTACACCAAAAATATTTTGGTCGTAAACCTCGAATGCTGCCGAACTGTGCCCGCTTACAGCTCCGGTAACACCAAACGAAAAACGGTCTTGCGTTAAAACAGTAACTTTAACAAGTCCCGGATAAACGGTGTCTTGTTGTAATATAAACTGAACATCTTTTATGTAAGGAAGCGATCTGATAATTCGTTCGTTTTCGTAAATGCTTTCAGGATCGACAAAATCGCCAACCTTAAACAGCAGTAGCCTTTGAATGGTCGAAAGATTTGATTTTGTATGAATTTTATTTGCCGATCGTTCCATCCAGTTCGAAGCTGTTCGGGTAGTGTCTTTAAACGTGGGACCAAAAACATCGAGTCGTTTAATTTCAATATTTGAAATTAATTTCCCTTTAAACTTTCCGTAGTAATTAAGCGCCTGCGATTTTTTATCGACAAAAGGGTGGGGAGGAGAAATCAAAAAATCGTAGAGTATTTGAGTAAATCTTTTTTTGCTTGCTTTATATTTTAAACTGTCGTAAAACTGTTTGTATTGCATTTGGTTTGCTGCAACTGTGTCGGCAACCTGAGGTTCTGCATACAGGTTTAATCCAAAACAGATAAGCAATATAAGCGCGAAAAATAATTTTATTTTATTAAACCTCTGCATATAAAATCAATCTGCCGGATTACGATTCTTTAAATATGAAATAAATTGATTTGAAAAGTAGTAAATAATAGAATAGTTTTCAGAAAAAACAGTTGTTAAAATACGTTAATCTAAAGAATCCTTCGAGGATTTGCATTGGGGTTGGTTTAATAGACTTTAAACAATTTAATCGATGACCCGAGAATAGAATCGGTATTTATTCTTTTATTTTAGGTTGAATTCAGCATATTAGACTCGGGTTAGCAGTTAATTTTTTATTTTTGTTTCGTGAGGTCAATTGTACAAATATACAAGCGCAATATTTATGGAATTATGGGCACACTTCTGTTTCATATATTTCTTGTTTTGGCTTTCTTACTGGCCGATGTCGATATGAAAGGCAACCCGAAAGAGGATGAACTGTTGATTGAATTTCCTGATATTTTACCCGAAGAGAAAGTGGTTGAAGAGAAACAGGAAGAGGCACCCGAGAAGAACAGTGTTGATAATTCGGATATGGCGAATATAACCAACGCAGCCTCGAATAAAATGGCCACTAAAAATACAACGAAGTCGGCAAAAGAGTTTTTCGACGATGATTATTTGAAAGAGGTTGAGGCTGCCAGGCGCTTGTCGGCCGATGTAAACAAACAGCTTTCGAAGAAAATAGTTGACATTAACGACATTAAAATGCCGGTTGAAACAACTGAAGGAATGAACCCCGATTCAATAAAGAATGTAATTTACTCGGGCGAAAGCAATATTGTTTATTACCTTGAAAATCGTTACCACCGAAGTTTGCCAATTCCTATTTATTTGTCGCAGGGAGGTGGAACGGTAATTGTCGATATTTCGGTTAACCAGCAGGGTAAAGTTGTTCGTGCAGTGCCCCGTAAAAACAAAAACATAGCCGACGAACAGGTTTTCCTCTATGCAAAAGCTGCTGCATTACGAACCGTGTTTAATACCGACTACAAGGCTCCGTCCCTTCAAAAGGGCTCAATACACTACTCATTTGTAGCTCAATAATTCATGTTAATTAAATGTTTCTTTAACATGATTTAACAACAATTTATTGTACAAAATCATTTCTGCTCTTATCTTTGCGGTACGTTTATTTTCATAAGTTTAGGTTTAGTTAGGTTAGTTAGTTTAATGAGAAAAGGATAGGTTATTGAACCTGTCCTTTTTGTTTTTATGCCAATTGCCAACTGAATGGATCAATTTAAAAAGTTGTGAAAAATACACGTTCTAGTTTACATTCTTTTTTGTAAAAAACCTTATTTTAATAAAGGGAACTTTAGTAACTGGAGTAATTGCCCATTTATAAATAAGGTTTGTGATGCAACGTATTAGCAAAATTTGCTACTAAGCTTTAACACCTCAGAATAAGGTTTCTATCATTTCGTTACAATGGCTATAGTAAAAGCAAACTTTTGTCTCATAACTATAAAATGCTGTAATAAATAAAGATATATACAGAGGATTTTGCCTAGATTTTGTGCATTAAGCTAAAAATCAGAATTTTCCGAATTTAAAAGTGGGTCCAAAATTAAAACCGTTTAGCGCATATTCATCAGTAGCAATCAGGTTTAATTTTGAAGTAAAACGGTAACTTACGTTGGCTGCAAGTCGAAAAAAACGTGTCATATTAAATTCAATATCAACGGCAGGCTCAACAACAAAAAACATATCTTCACCATAATTTGGGTGTCTATCAAACGAATCCCAATTCCAATTGTAGCTTTTGTAGGCAGTAACTCCACCCATTCCCAATAAAATGGGGAACGAAACATGTACAGGCGATTTACCTGCAACAATTGGTTCGAAAAACAACCCTCCATAACCTCCGGCTAAAGAGAATTCCATTAACCCTTCGTTAGCGTTGTAGTCGAGGTTGTTTACAAAGCCAAAACCACCCAGTCCAATTGCAAACGAGTGGTCGAAAATAAAGGCCCCACGTCCACCGGTTACCATTCCATTTTGACCTCCAATTTGAGAATAACTCATTGTAAATGCGCCGTAACCACCATTGCTTTTTTGTTTCGAAAAGATAGTCTGGATTTCGTCATCCTGATTTTTGTTTTGTGCATAAACCATCGGAGTTGTGACGAATAAAATCAAAATAATAAATAATTGTTTCATACCTGTTCTCTGAATAATTAAAGTTGTTTAAAGTCAAATTGAAAATCTGTTTTTGAATAGGTATGTGTTTTAATCAATAATTACATTGAAGTTGTTTAAAGTTTCCGCAATAGAATTACAATAAAAGCCAGTATATTCAATGCTTTCCAATGCACTTCATTTGTTTCAAAACGTATTAAAATTGCCT
>JALUZN010000213.1 GCA_027011835.1 Draconibacterium sp.
GATAATTATGAAAAAATTATTTTTATTGTTATTGGTACTCTTTCCAATAATTTTAACTGCCCAAAACAGTTGCGATTTCTTTGATAACGTTAATATTAAAATTGACAAAACATCATTAAATTCCTCTCAGAGTGATTTTGGGCCGGCATTCGTTAATAACGAATTGTGGTTTTCGGCTTATACTGCCGAAGAAATTGATAAATTAGCAAAAGGCGATACGAAAAATGTCTTTTATAATCTTTTTAAAACAAAACTCGACAATAACGGGAATGCTACAGGAAGTCCGGTTTCAGTATTAGGAGATATTAGTGAAAATTATCATTCCGGCCCGGTTTCGTATTGTGAAAAAACAAAAGAGTTATTTGTAACACTCAGCAACTTCGACAATCCGGACATTAAAAATAAGGTTTACCGAAAAGCTGATATACGGCTTAAAATAATTATAGTAAAAAACGAGGGTAGCACATGGAGAATTACCGGAGAACTACCATTTAATAATCCTAAATATTCCGTTGGGCACCCGGCTGTTTCGGTTACCGGCGACACCCTGTTTTTTGTCTCCGACATTGCAGACAAAGGGAAAGGTGGCACCGATATTTATATGACTATTCGCAGTAACGGCCAATGGGGCGAAATGAAAAATATTGGAGCATTAAATACTGCTAAAAACGAAATGTTCCCATTTTTATTTAAAGGCAATATGTTAATTTTTGCATCGAACGGAATTAAAGATGGCAAAGACGATTTGGATCTCTATTATTCCTGCATCTCTGGAGGAACGTTCTCAAAAGCAAAAGAATTAAAACAACTGAATTCAGACTCAGATGACTTTGGGCTGGTTATTAATGATAATGAAGAGGTCGGTTATTTTGCTTCGAACAGAACAGGAGGAATAGGAAGTGACGACATTTATAAAGTAGGAATTGAAGGAATATATAATTTGGAATTAACGGTTTTAGACAAAGAGACCATGAGAGAAATTCCAAATCCGAAAGTAAACTTTAACGATAATATTTTTGCGGCATTAGTTGGTGTAATTCTAAAACGAGCATTAAGAAAAAATTCAGACTACATAGCCACAACTCAAATAGATGGTTACATGAATACTTCTAAAACAATAACAACTAAGGGAAAACCTTACGGAACAATAAAAGAGACTATCGTTTTAGAAAAAGTTAAAGTTGGACAAGTATTTGTGATGGAGAATATTTATTATGATTTCGACAAGTGGGATATTCTTCCAGAATCGAAAGTTGAGTTAGACAAACTGGTTAAAGTAATGAATGATAATCCGAGTTGGAAAGTTGAGCTAGGTTCGCATACCGACTGTAGAGGAAGCGATGCCTACAACGAGAAGTTAAGTCAGAAAAGGTCTGAATCGGCTGTTGAATATATTGTTAGCAAAGGAATCAGTCAGGACAGAATAATTGCAAAAGGGTACGGCGAAAGTCAATTAGTAAATAAATGCCACGATGGAGTTCCCTGCACCGAAGCAGAACATCGCCAAAACCGTAGAACCGAATTTAAAATATTAGAAATGGATGGGAAATGATAAATTCCTATTTAATGCAAACGGAAAAGCTACTTGTTTAACAAGTAGCTTTTTTTGTACATTAATCCGTCTGTTTTCCCCGATTTTACCGAAGAAGAGTTACTTTATATTTTCAAGAACATCAATCAAATGTGTCCAGAATTTGCCTGTTGTTTCAATATTTAATCTTTCGTTTGGTGAATGTGCCCCTAAAATTGTGGGTCCAAACGATACCATATCGAGGTTGGGATATTTTTCGAGGAAAAGCCCACATTCGAGTCCGGCATGAATGGAACGAACAACAGGAGTAACACCAAAAAGCTTTTTATACGAGTTGACAGTTGTCTTAACAATTTTCGAGTTGGGGTTTGGTGTCCACCCCGGATATCCGTCGGAATGAACAACCTCTGCTCCGGCAAGTTCAAAAACCGACTCAACCATTTTTGCTACCGATTTTTTTTGGCTTTCCACTTCGCTCCGCTGGCTGGTTGTTATTAAAATTTTATTCTCATCAATAAATTTTACCGACGCCAAATTGGTCGATGTTTCAACCATTCCCTCGATACGCTTGCTCATACCCATAACTCCGTGCGGACAGGCACAAATAGCTCTCATCAATTTCTGCTGTGTTTTGCAATTTATTACAAAGTCGGGTGTATCAACATCCTCAACAAAAAATCTCATTTCGGGTTCTGTCAACAAATAGTCCGATTTTGTTTGAATAGAATATTTTTCCAATTCATCAATAAAACTGTCCTTTTCGTTTTCGTGAACAGCAACAACAGCAAACGCTTCTCTGGCAATTGCATTCCGCAAATTACCACCATCGAAAACAGCAATTTTTATTTCGTGTTTTAATGAAACCCCGAGCAAAAACCGGTTTAATATTTTATTTGCGTTTCCTCTGTTTTTATCTATATCGTCGCCCGAATGGCCCCCTAAAAGTCCGGTTACTCCTATTCTTACTGCAACAAACCCGGCAGGTACTTTGTCCCGTGTATACGAGAATGTTGCCAATGTATCAACTCCTCCTGCACAACCAATAAAAATCTCTCCCTCATCTTCCGAGTCAAGATTCAATAAAATATTTCCCGATAAAAATCCGGGTTCTATACCAAATGCACCCGACATTCCCGACTCTTCGTCAACCGTAAAGAAACACTCAATAGCACCGTGTTTTAATGTCGAAGATGACAATACGGCAAGTTGAGCAGCCATCCCAATTCCACAATCGGCACCCAAAGTTGTACCGTTTGCTTTTACCCACCCCTCCTCTATTCTAAGTTCAATAGAATCGGTATCGAAATCGAAGTCCACATCCGAATTCTTTTCACAAACCATATCCATATGCGTTTGTAAAATAACGGCAGGAACATTCTCCATCCCATTTGTTGCAGGCTTTAAAATTAAAACATTCCCAACAGAATCGGTTTTTGCTTCTAACCTGTTTTGAACAGCAAAATCAAGCAAAAACTGCCTTATCTTCTCCTCTTTTTTCGAAGGACGTGGTACTTTACTAATAGCTTCGAAATAGGAAAACAGCGGCTGAGGACTTATCCGGGAAAGTTTCTTCATACTAATTAGAGTTACTGTATTCTTTTTTAAAAGTTACATTTAAATACTTGTGCGATTTACAAAAAGAAGTTTACAAATCATAATTACCAGCTCTCCTTTCTCAATTTTGGACACAATTTGTGTGATAAAAAAAATAGTCTATTTTTATAACCTTATTAATTATCAGATTGTAAATGTGAGATATGAAACAAAACCAGGCTTTTTAAACAAACACGTTTAATACAAATTTACCATCTGCATATTTCGCAAACAACCAGTGAGTTACAGACAACAAAACATACTAACATCATCTTATTCAACAAAAAGTTATGCTGAGATTTAAACATAAATTATTTGCCCTGCTGCTACTCGTTATTTCAATTAATTCGTTTGCACAAGTAACTTACCAATTACCCGAAAAAGACGGATTCTCGTTTGGCTCGTACGGAAGAGTTGGAGTTGATTGGTCGTTCGAACACGGTGGGTCAATTGGCCGTAGATTAAATCTGAATAATATGGGAAGTATTGGCGGGAGAATGGAAGAACAAGATTATCTGGAGTTGTATCCTGCTTTTCATTTTACCCCATTTAAAAAAGACGACCCAACATTGATTAAAGTCCAGATGCGTTTTGCTGTTTATTCACAAAGTCTTTCACTTTTTGGCAACTCGTCGACCAGTAGTATTGGAGGTTTAACAATTGCGATGCCCGAAATTTATGCCGAAGCAAAAAATATTAACGGAAAAGATTTAAACATTTGGATTGGCGCCCGTTTATATCGAACCGAAGAGCTGTTCATTGCCGACCACTTCTTTTTCGATGACCACTCGGGACAAGGTTTTGGCATTGAATATAAACACACACGGTTTAGCACTTTCTTTGTTTCGTCAACCGATACTTCGTCGAATGTCCCCCCCTATTTTTACCTGAATATTGGGAACGGCGTATCGAATATTGCACTCAGGCAGCGTGTTGTTGGCGTAATAGACCATGAATTTTCTCTTGCAGAAAACAATAAACTTACTGTAATGGGCGAATTTCATTACATGAGCAAAACCAACACCGATGAAAATGAGGTAACTCCCATTGAAGAACCCGACGACAGCACAGATATTTATTTAAACTACCCGATGGATTATGGCCTTGTTTTTGGAACAAAACTGATTACAAATTTTAAAAATAAATATGGCGATGGAATAAATAAACTTGCCATTAGATATGGCACACGAATTGCCAATGGTGGCGATGGCGGAGTATCGAAAACATGGCTTACTTTTGGAGCACCCGATTTAAACAAAGTTAACTATTCAAAAGCATACTCATTAGCTATTGTCGAAGAGGTAAAATTTAATTTGTCTGAGAATAATAATTTTAATGGGTACATTGTTTTTACACAAAGTAAAGGTGGTGCACAAACCGACGGGAAAGCAAAAACATACTGGGGACGCGAGGTTTATAACCGCAAAAAAGATCTTACTTTTGGCTTTCGCGACACTTATTATATAAAACCAAAATTTCATCTGCTCACCGAGTTCCATTACTCGCAACGCAAAGATGGCACCGATAATATGTACCGTTTTCAAAAAATAAGCATTGCTCCAACACTGGTTCCCACAGGCAAAAAAGATACGGGCGCCCGCCCCCATTTACGATTTGTCTGCTCGCTGGCACATTACAACAATGCCGCAAAAGAAAACCTGTACTCACCGTTTTTACAATTTGTAGGTCATAAACAGTGGGGCTACTATTTTGGTGTAAAAATGGAGTGGTGGATTTAATACCAAAACAGATGAAACCAATGAACGAAAAACGGCTGAATAAAGCGATTTCCGAAACCGGGTTCTGCTCGCGTCGCGAAGCCGATAAACTCATTGAAAAAAAAAGGGTAGTAGTAAATGGTGAAGTTGCCGGACTTGGGGTAAAAGTTACACCCACCGACACAATTCAAATTGATGGAAAAACAATAAAGAAAGAGACAAAAAATATCTACCTCGCATTTAACAAACCGGTGGGAATTACCTGTACAACCGACACTTCAATAAAAAGCAATATCATTAGTTTTATTAATTATGGTGAACGGATTTTCCCCATTGGGCGACTTGACAAACCCAGCGAAGGACTTATTTTTTTAACCAACGACGGCGATATTGTAAACAAAATCCTTCGTTCGCAAAACAACCACGAAAAAGAGTACATAGTTACCGTAAATAAGAATATAACTTCTGCATTTTTGAAACGAATGCGAAATGGCGTTCCTATTTTAGATACGGTTACAAAAAAATGCCGGGTCGATAAAATTGACAATCGGACTTTCTCGATTGTGCTTACACAAGGATTAAACCGCCAAATTCGGAGAATGTGTAACTATTTAGGCTACGAAGTAAAAACGCTGAAAAGAGTAAGAATTATGAACATCGGTTTGGGAAATTTGAAAACTGGGAAATACCGCTCGTTTTCTTCGTCAGAACTTAGCGAGATATTAATGCTGGTTGAAAACTCGAGCAAAACAAAAGAGGGCTAACACCAAATTCAGTTAACTCATTTTAATCGTAATAGTTTTTATTAGTTTTACATATTCAATTCTTATTATGAGCGAAACAAAACACAAATTATCGTTTAAGTCGTTTTCGGGAAAAACTATTTTAGAGGGAATGCCCGAACTTGCCTACGTTTTTTCGAAAGACGATAAAATGTTAATGTGGAACAAAAACATTGAGGCTATTCTTGGCTATTCCCCCGAAGAGCTGCTATATAAATCCGGATCAGACTTTATTGGAAAAGAATTTAGAGATAAAACCACCGAAGCAATAACAAAAATATTTACCGAAAAAAACCAACAAACAATAGAGTACAACTTAGTAACAAAGTCGGGCGAAAAGTTGCCATACATTGGTTCGGGCAGTTATGCCGTTGTCGATGGCGAAGAGTGCTTTATTGGCATGGCAATCAGTATTGGCAAATTAAAAAGTGCCGAAAACAAATTAATTGCGCAGGTTGAAGAGATAAATAAATTAAAAAACCAACTCGAAGCTGAAAACATTTACCTGCGCAACGAGATAGAAAACACACACGATTTTAAAAACATAATTGGCAACAGCGACTCGTTAATGCACAGTTTGTTCAGAGTAGAGCAGGTGGCAAAAACCGATTCTACGGTGTTGCTCGAAGGAGAAACCGGAACCGGAAAAGAGCTTTTTGCTATTGCCATTCATAACAAAAGTAATCGTAAAAACAGACCTTTTGTAAAAGTGAACTGCGCCTCGTTGCCTGCATCGCTAATCGAAAGCGAACTTTTTGGGCACGAAAAAGGGTCATTTTCCGGAGCTATTCAAAAACAGATTGGGCGATTTGAATTAGCCAACGGAGGCACCCTCTTTCTCGACGAAATTGGCGAAATCCCAATAGAGCTACAATCGAAACTGTTACGCGTTTTACAGGAAGGTGAGTTCGAACGAATTGGCAGCCCAAAAACCATTAAAGTTGATGTGCGGATTATTGCCGCCACAAACCGAAACCTCGAAGAGTTAATTAAACTAAAACAGTTCAGAAAAGACCTCTATTACCGAATTAACGTGTACCCAATAACAATTGCACCACTGCGCGAAAGGCTTTCCGACATTCCCCTGTTAACCGAACATTTTATGAAACGGTGCAACATCAACCTCGGCAAAAATGTTAGCCGCATTACTAAAAAAACCATTAAACAACTTCAGGCTTATTCGTGGCCGGGCAACATTCGCGAGCTCGAAAATATTATTGAACGTGCGGTTATTATCTCATCCGGGAATTCGCTTCTGGTAGAACCGCTTCTAAAACCCGAATTTGAAAAAGAAGATGAATTGCTCCCTTTGGCCGAATACGAAAAACAATACATTATTAAAGTCCTCAGGAAAACATTCTGGAAAGTTGATGGACAAAACGGAGCTGCAAGAATATTGGGAATGCATCCCGAAACGTTACGGTCGCGCATGAGAAAGCTTGAAATAAAACGCCCAAACTAAAACACTGCCATTATATTTAACGATTATCGTTATATATAATGTTTTTACGCATACCACAGAATATTTTTACGCCACAAAACAAACCCAACACACTACCTATCAATAACTTACAAAACATCCTAAAAAATAACCCTATTTTGAACTAAACAGCAACTCCATTGTATTATAGTTAAGTTTATAATCTAAAAATAGATAATGATAAATCTGGAAATAACAGCAAAACCCAAAAGGAATAAATTTCTCGAGTTCTCGCAAACTCTTGAGCAAATTAAAACCGACTTACAAAAGCTGTGTTTCCGGTTAACAATTATCGAAGAGAAAAACACTTTTACAATTGTCGCAGATTTGAAATCAAACGATCAATTATCAGCCATCATCAATTCAAATGAAGTCAGCGTACTTTCTGGAGCCATAAAAATGCTTTGCGAAAAATCGAAAACGATGATTAACGGAAGTCGTTATTCTACTAAAACAGAAATCCTAAAAGAGATTCAGCTTCAATACAAGAAGACAATAAAATAATAAATTTAATAGTATAGTTATGAAACACAGTTTTAAAACAGCCCTACTAATTGCAACAGTTGCAATTATGGCAAGTTGCTCTGGAGGTCAGCAAGGAAAAGAAAAACCTCAAAATGAAAATCCTTTCGAAGAAATTCTTTCGAAGTACAAAACCGACGTACCTACAAAAATTTTAACACCTAACCATGTAGAAACAAGTATTGGCGATATCGAGTTTTACGATGGAATGCCAACACAGGCAACTTTAACGAAAGTGTATGACAATTTAGATTTTATGCGCGGAGTTGAGGTGTTCTTAAACTTTATTCCTGCTACTTCAATAGAAGGCATGCGATTGGGAATGAAAGAAATGGGCGTTGACAACTACAATAAAGTGATGGTTTTAGACAACCTCATGGACGCCAAATCTTTATTCTTAACAGGAAATGCAAGTACAGTGTACGCCTCTGCCATATTAGATTTAGAAAAAGACGGTCCAACGGTTATTGAAGTACCTGCCGGTGCAGGTCCGGGAACCATTGACGATGCGTTTTTCCGCTTTGTTGTGGATATGGGTGCTCCGGGACCCGACCGAAAAAAAGGTGGTATGTATATTATTTTACCTCCCGATTATAAAGGCGATTTAAAACCCACACCAAACTCGTTTAAAGATAATAGTTCGGTAAAAGTTAAAGTAGGCGGCAAAATGCATAATGTATGGATTGCTCAATCGCGTTCTTATACCAACTGGATGATACTTCGTGGGTTTTTAGTTGATGGTAAACCCGATGCAGCTTCAAAAATGTGGCGCGAGGGATTAAAAATCTATCCACTTGCAGAAGCAGCAAATCCTAAACCAATGGAGTTTGTAAATGGTTCAGGAAAAGTATTTAATACCATTCATGCCAACAATTTTCAGTTTTACGAAGAGTTAGCAACGGTTTTCCAAAAAGAACCTATCGGTTGTTTCGACCCTGAGTTACGCGGGTTAGCAGGAGCAATTGGCATTGTTAAAGGCGAGGAGTTTAATCCTGACGAAAGAATGAGAAGTATTTTAAACGATGCTGTAAAAGTTGGTAATGCAACGGCTCGAAGTATTGGCTTATCGCCACGCGATAAAAGTGCTTATTTATACAAAGGCAAACAGTGGTACACCGGCTTTGTGGGTAAAGATTATCGCTGGTTAGATGGCGATGGACATAAAGGAAGAAACCTCGATGCTCGAACATTATTCTTCTATACTGCAACTGTAAACACACCTGCAATGGCATTGGAAATTGCCGGAGTTGGTTCTAATTATGCATTCGGGACAAGAGATAAAGAGGGACATATTTTACATGGCAAGAAAAACTACACCTTGCATATGAACGCAAATGTTCCTGCTAAAGATTTTTGGTCAATTGTTGTTTACGACCCACAAACCCGTTCGATGTTGCAAACCGACCAAAAATATCCAAATAAAAATAGTCAGAAAGATAAAATGCTTTATAACGAAGACGGTTCGGTAGATTTATATTTTGGTACTAAAGCACCTAAAGGAAAAGAAGCCAACTGGATACAAACTGTTCCTGGGAAAGCATGGTTTGTTCTGTTCCGCACCTATGGCCCGTTAGAGCCTTGGTTCGATAAAACCTGGCAATTAAACGATTTTGAATTGGTAAAATAAATTAAATAATATGAATACCCGTATATTTACCCAATTATTATTATCTTTGAAATAAAAATAGAAGTATGTCATTAATTAACTT
>JALUZN010000214.1 GCA_027011835.1 Draconibacterium sp.
AATAGATAATAATGGTGTAAATTGTATACCGACAAGCGTGTTCAATTCAAACTTCTACAATGGTTGTGGTCTTACTTTCTGACTTGTAGAAGTATTTTTTGTGAGTTATTATTTACCTATTAATTATCTTCTGTATGGATTTTATGCTTTCTGATAATACGAAACAAGCGATAAAAATTGCCCAGTCGATTGCGAAAGAGTATATGAATTCCGAATTTTCTTCAGCGCATCTGCTAAAAGGATTACTTCATAAAGATATCGGGTTAATTCCCATTCTTGAAGAGTTGGGAAAAGATTACTACTATATGGAAGAGTGGGCAGAAATGCGCATTGAAACCTATCCGAAAGCTGGAAAAGTGGTTGACCAACCTACTGCCGACATTGGTGTAAAAGCAGTATTTAACGAGGCCGACAATGTACGGCTAAAACTTTCGGAAGAGTCAATAACCCCTCTCGCTGTATTAATTGCCCTTACCATTCCGGGAGTTGGTTTTAGCTACGAGCAGCTAAAAACTTTTAACCTGAACCAACAGGAACTACTGGATAGTTTTGTTGAAAAAACTGATTTGGACAATGTTATTGGAACACAAAAAACAGAATCTGGGAAAGATTCAACTTCGAAAAAACAGAACGCCTTATTGAAATATTGTAACGACTTAACATTGCTGGCACAAGAAGGGAAACTCGACCCCGTTGTAGGACGCGACAGGGAAACCCGTATGATGTCGGAAATTCTGGGAAGACGGTCGAAACCCAATGTAATCGTATTAGGCGACCCCGGTGTTGGGAAAACAGCACTTGTTAATGGGTTTGCTCAGAATGTTGTTGCGAAAAAAGTTCCCGGCAACCTGCTCGACACAAAAATTTTCGAACTCGATTTTGGGTCGTTAATTGCCGGAGCATCGTACAAAGGCGAAGTTGAAGACCGGCTCAAAAATATTATTTCAGAAATTGAACAATATGAAAAGGCGATACTTTTTATCGACGAAATTCATACACTGTTAGACAAACAAGCCGGAGCATCGGGTGCAGCAAATTTGCTAAAACCCGAACTCGATAAGGGAATGATAACTATTATCGGAACAACATCGATAGATAATTACACCAAGTTTATTGAAACCGACGAAGCTTTCAACCGCAAATTTGAGATTGTAAAACTTGAAGAACCCGACGAGGAAATTGCATTAAGAATGCTTAGCACAATTGTGCCGGTGTACGAAAAACACCATAATTTAAAAGTGAGTCGCGAAGTTCAACACGAAGCAATACGCCTTTCGAAAAGATACCTGAAAGAACGAAGCCTCCCCGATGCAGCTATCGATTTAATCGACCGGTCGATGTCGGTAGTACGGTTAATGCAAGATACCATTGAACAGGAAATTGGAGATTTAACAACCGATATTGAGCTGCTCGAAACCAACGAAAAGAAACTCACCGAAAAAGAGTTACTGGAAGAGTTAGTTTGGCTAAACCGAAAATTAAAAGAAAAAATAAGTCCGGTTCTTCTTATTAAACTCGACGATAAAACTGATTTTGAAAAGATAGATAATTCGAAAAAATTTATTAGCAGATTAAAAAACATCCTCGAAAAATTAAAGAAAAATATAGGGTTAAAAGTTGAAGCGATTGAAAAGTCGGACCTTGCTGCGGTTGTTGCACACAAAACCAGCGTGCCGATAGGTAAAGTAAAAACCGAAGAGCGTGACCGTTTGCTTAATATTGAAGAACACCTCAAAAAAAGAGTTGTCGGGCAAGACCACGGAATAAAAAGTATTGCCGAAGCCATTCGCGAATCCCGGTCAGGATTAAGTAAACCCGGACAACCAATTGGTTCGTTTTTCTTTCTCGGCCCCACCGGAACAGGAAAAACAGAACTGGCAAAAACATTGGCCGAATTTCTTTTTAACGACGAAACATCGCTTATACGTTTCGATATGTCGGAGTTTAAAGAAGAACATTCTGCAGCACTCTTATATGGAGCACCTCCCGGTTATGTAGGCTACGAAGAAGGTGGATTACTCGTAAATAAAATAAGGCAAAAGCCATATGCAATTGTGCTTTTTGATGAGATAGAAAAAGCCCACGCTTCTGTGTTCGACATATTTCTGCAAATACTCGACGAAGGAAAATTGCACGACCGGTTGGGAAAAGAAGGAGATTTTTCGAATGCAGTTATCCTTTTCACTTCAAACATTGGTAGTTCGTTTGTTGTCGATTCGTTTAACAAAGGCGAAATTCCCGAATCGAGCAAACTGGCCGAGTTAATGGAAAATCATTTCCGCCCCGAATTTTTAGGCCGATTAACCGAAATAATTCCATTCGCTCCAATCAGCGAAAAAAATGTGGTTAAAATATTCGAAATTCATTTACGAAACTTACTTAAATCGCTCGATATACTTGGAATAAAATTGAATATAGAACAAGAAGCAAAAGAGATGCTTGCGAAATCGGGATTTACACCAAAATACGGAGCACGCCCGTTAATTGGTGTCATCAGAAATAAACTTCGCAAACCACTTTCGAAAATGATAATTTCGGGAGAACTCGAACGTGGAGCAACAATCAACCTAAAATTAGATAAAAATAAAGAGCTCGTTTGGGAGCAGGAGAAACAGAAGAAAAAACCAGAGAGAAAAAATAAAAAGTAATTAGTAACAACTAAAATTTATTTATTATGCAAGAGTACGGAATAGGTGGAATGGAAGTAAAAGGCGATGCCAACGAAGCATTTGCCGAGATACCACAAAATAGAACTTTGCTTTGTGAGAAACTTACAGCCGACGACCCAATTAAACCCGACATTGTTGAAGGTTTACAAACCATTGATGATGTTTTTGAACATTTTAAGCCTGAAATTGATGTTGATTTTGAAACCAGCGACGGTGTTGAAAAAAAAGAAAAACTTACATTCAGTGGCCTTTCCGATTTCGGAATGAAAGGAATTACTGCACAGAGCGACTTTTTAAAAGACCTCACCATTGAGCAAGAGCAATACCAAAAAATTATTAAGCAATTAAAGAGCAACAAACTGCTTCGGAAAACACTTGAAAACCCTGATACAAAGGCCGACTTATTAAGCGTAATGTATGCACTCATAAAAGAGCTGGAAGAGGCATAAATTGTTAATTAATTAGTTAAAATTTTAAAAAGTATATTATGGCTGAACTAGAAAAATCGCAAGATATAGCACAATATAAAGAGAGAGTACAAGAGAATGTACAAAGTGTTGGCAATGCTGCCGAAGAACTAAAAACCGGACTAAACAAACTAGCCGGAAGTGGTGGTTTCGACCTTTTGGAAATGGCATTCGCCGGAGTTGAAAATATGAACCCCGATAGAAAAGCCAGAAAACGGATTTTCCTTTCTGAATCGGAATATAAAGATGACCGTGAGAAACTGAAAAAGACCCTCCAACTCTGGGCAGCAGTAATCAGTTCGTCCGACAGTATTTCGGAGATGGTTGAAACAAGCGAAAAAAGCATCGCCGTTGCCGAAAAAACATTCAAAACAAATATGAGTAAAGCAATAGAAGCTACAAAAGATTTAGAAAAATCGTACCGCACTGTTGCTCTGTTTTTTAAAAATACCGGAAGCACAAAACTGAAAAATTTATCGATAATGAACGCTTCGGCTGAACAGTTAAAAGATTTAGACGACACACGTTTTATCGATGCAGTACAAGAGGAGTTGGTTAACAATTACGACCGTCTCGACCTTCGCGACAATTACGGGATTCTTGTCGTTCCCGGGTATTTGGGCTCGAATAAAGTAGTTGAAAAATGGGCTAAAATTGCACACGAAAATAAAGTAATGTTGGTAACCGATTTCGAGCATCTCGACAACCCCGACGATGTAATGGACTTATTTGAAATGGCCAATCTTGCAGGTGGCGACATGTACCGTTCAAATGTAATGATGGCCTGCAACTGGCTTGTTGGAAGAGATAAATTCGATGAGATTGGAGAAGAGGAAGAGTTGTTTGTACCTCCGTCGGCAGCATTGGCTGGAACAATCTACAACACTCTTATGTCGCAGGTAGCAGCAGGTAAAAAGCACGGCGGACTTTCGGAAGTTGACGGTGTGAAATTTGATTTAAAAAAGAGTGAAATTGCCAACCTCGAGAAACTGGGACTTGTACCCATGGTTAACGAGTATGGTAAAGTGATGGCATTTTCGGCAAAAACACTCTTCAACGGCGACAACCTCGGGCTCCAAACCTATTCGGTAGTTCGGGTTTTCGATTATGTTACTAAAGTTATGATGGACTTTTTAAATCGCCGGGCTTTCGAAAATTTCAATGTAAAATCGCGTAAAGAAATTTTATCTCAAATAGTAAAATTCCTCGACAGTATTACAGGCCCCGGAAAATTAATTGAAAACTTTTCAGTGAAACGATTCGAGCAAGATCCGGTTCAAAAAGACAGAATTTATCTCGATATCCATATGACACCTTATTTCCCGGCCAAAAACTTTATGATTAAAATGGACGGCCAAAAAGGCGACGACGGTACTGAGTGGGATTCAGACTATGAACAAAATTAATACAACAAATAAAGTTTCAAATAGTAACCATAAATTATTAATGTTATGTTAGCAAAGTCAAATATTTCAATTGAACTTGACGGGAAAACTCATCCTGTTCAAAGTTTTAGCTATGGATTAAAGCAGCATACCGACCACACCGGACAACCGGCCTCCGAAACATTAGGAGGAGATATTCATTTGGTTCTTGAATCGACTAAAGAGAATGAATTTTTGGAATGGATGTGCGACAGTTACATGCGAAAAGATGGTAAAATTACCATTATGAAAAGCGAAGAAGAAGGCAAACTGAAAGAGTTTGAATTCAAGGAAGCTTTTATGACCAATTTTGAAGAGTCGTTTGACGAATCGGGAAACGGAATGATAAAATGCTCTCTGTCTGCCCGCGAAATTTCGATGGGAAATGCAGTTCACGAAAACGAATGGTTAGACGATTAACCGTGTTTTAATTTATTCAATTTATAATCTTAAAAATAAATATTATGTCATTTAAAGCAATATTTAAAACATCAGGAAGCGAGTTTCGTGTGCTATCATCAAGTTATCATATGTATCGGAAAGTTGACGACATGGGACGACCAATTTCTTCTACCATTGGAGGAGAAATTAAGATATCGGTCGAATCGACAGGAAACAATCTGTTTTTCGAACACATCTCGGTTGGCGAAATGCTAAAAGAGGGAACAATTACTTTTATTAAGCGAAACGAAGAAGCAACAATGCGGGAGTTGTCATTTCAAAAAGCATTTATTTCATCGTTTACCGAAACGTTTGACCACTCCGGCGGGTCGGGAGCAATGATTACCTCAATAACGTTGGTTGCCCAGGTAATTAAAATGGGAAATGCCGAAGTTGTTAATGAATGGAGTTCGTAAAATAGCTCCAATCACCCTATTTCTGAAACCGAGGGTTATATTTTTAATATCATGAATTAATTTGCCATGGCTTTAACTGCACGTTTGCATATTCAAGGGTTTAACTCCAGTAATAAAGGTATTCGCGTACTTGAATTGGATTTTGAATTTATGTATGACACCGATAAAAGAGGTGCTCGAACATCCGACCTTCAGGCCGGTATTTTTACTATTTTAATTGCCGTAGAAAACGACAGCGAATTATTGGGATGGATGCTTAAAGGGAAAATAGTAAACTCCGGGAAAGTTGTATTTATTGGCAAAGAAAATGGAAAGGCAATAAAAACAATTGAGTTTAAGAATGCTTTATTAACGTATTATCACGAAAAGTTTAAAGAAGCTGAACAAACAACAGTAGAAATAAAAGTTTCGGTAGAACAATTTACTATTACCGGGGTTCACCATATAAACACATGGAAATTTGAAAGCTTACAGGGGAAGTAATTTACCGAATAAAAGAATATGGCTTTAGTATCAAAAATAAAAATTGAAATTGACGGAGATGAAATAAAAGATTTCCTCAGGTTGAAAATTATTCAAAGTATTTATGGAGTTAACGAATTTGAAGTTGCGTGCAGATTAGACACATTTGAACTCGACGACAGTTTTGTTCTCGATACTTCAAAAAATTTCATTGGTGCTCCTATTGTAATAACTATTGATGTTACATCGTTTATAGAAAATTCGGGAGCACCTGATTCAATTGTTTTTAAAGGGTTAATTACAAATGTAAATGGTATTAAATCAGGGCTTTCGCTAACAAACGAAGTAATTTTCAGAGGCAAAAGTCCCGAAATTCTTTTGGATGATTTAGGAGGAAGTCGCTCGTTTGAAAACAAAACGCTAAAACAGATAGTTGATGAAGTGTTAAAACCTTATCCGCGCGATTTACTTAAATCGAAAGTAAAACCAAATACAAAGACACAATTCGATTACACCGTTCAACACGAAGAAAATACGTACCAATTTCTCAGAAGGCTTGCAAAACGTTATGGAGAATGGATGTATTACGATGGTTCTCAATTTGTTTTTGGCGAACTATCTAACTCAAAAACCGATTTGTTAATAGGGGTAAATCAGTCTGATTTCGATTTTGACATAAACTTGAACCCATTAAACTTTAAAATTAATTTCCGCGACTATTTTAAAGATGAACTTCTTAAAGATGAAGCGACAAAATCGGTTGGGAAAAAGTTACTGAATGAACCGGGAGGACTTGCACACGACAAATCAATAAAGCATTTCTCTCATCAACCCCAACTGTTTTATAACCATTTGAATGTTGCAAAAGAGGAATTTGCCAAACAGTTTAAAAGCGTTGCCGAATTACAGGAAAAGGCGCAGGCTTCTAGAATGTCTTCAGTAAAAGGAGTTAGCGATAATCCATTGGTAAAGTTGGGTGGTAAAGTAAATATAAAAGCAGTTAAAACCGATAAAAAAGGGAAAGTTGATTACGGCGAATACATCGTTACGTCGGTTACACATACGTGCGACAATATGATGAATTATAAAAATTCATTTAAAGGTGTTGCCGCCGAAACAACCATTCCCGATTATACCGACACCAAAGCTTTTCCACTTGCAACATCGCAAAGTGCAGTAGTTACCGACAACAAAGACCCCGAAAAAATTGGCAGAATTAGAGTCCGTTTCTATTGGCAGGAGAAAAATTCGATGAGTCCCTGGATTCGAATTGTAAATCCGTATTCAGCCAATAATCGTGGCTTTTATTTTATTCCTGAAATTGGCGACGAGGTTCTTGTTGAACACGAAGGTGGCGATGCTGAAAAACCATACGTTGTAGGAAGCTTGTACCATGGGAAAAATAAACCCCATACACCGTGGCCCGAAAACGATAATAGTTTTAAAGGAATTGTTACACGTAGCGATTTGCGTATTGAATTCGACGACAAAAAGAAAGTAACCACAATCGATACTCCCGGAGGAAATAAAATAGTTCTTAGCGACGATGAACAAACAATTTTACTTAACGACCAAAATAGTAACTCGGTTGAATTATCGCCAGGCGGAATTAAACTTGAAAGTCCGTCGGATATAAAAATTACATCGAAAGCTAAAATTTTGATTGAAGCTGATATGGGTGTAGAGACAAAATCGTCGACAGGAGATATTAAAACAGAGGGAATGAACATTAAACAATCGGCTTCGGCGTCATTTGAAGCTAAGGCCGGTGCAACCACCGATATTAAAGGAGCTGCCGTAACCATTAAAGGCGATGCTCAGGCTACTGTTGACGGTGGAGCAAATGCAACCATAAAAGGAGCATTGGTAATGATAAATTAAAAATTATGGGACAACCAGCAGCAAGACTTGGAGATATGCATGTATGCCCAATGCAAACACCTGCAGTGCCTTCGCCAATACCACATGTAGGAGGACCAATTACCGGACCGGGAGTTCCGAATGTATTAATAGGCGGGCAACCAGCCGCCGTTTTAGGTGATATTTGTGTTTGTGTAGGACCTCCGGCAACAATTGTAAAAGGTTCGGCAACCGTATTAATAGGGGGCCGACCTGCTGCTCGACAAGGCGATTCTACTGCTCACGGTGGGGCTATCTCTCTTGGATTTGCAACTGTTTTAATTGGCGGTTAAATTTTCCTCTCTCTTATCTTTTCCCCCACTTAAATCAATTAGCATTTCGATTCTTTCAGTATATTCTCATGATAATTACAGGGAGAGCTTTCTCGTTATATAATTTTTGATAATTTTAATCAATTTAAAATAGAGAAGTTCTACCTATGAAAATGGCGCTAAAAACAACGTATCAGATAAAAGCAATTCCTATTATTAGAAGCTTTATCGAGGAGACAGCAAAATATTATGGTGCAAACAAAAGCGAATACGATGAGCTTAAACTTGCGACCGAAGAGGCCGCCGAACATATTATCGTTAACTATCCAAAAGAGCAACAAGACTTCTTTGAAATTTTTTGCATTGTTGAAAACAATATTTTCCGGGTAGTTTTAAGTAACACGGGAGTCCCGGTCGACAACAAAAATATTCCAAAATATAAGGTTGAAAACCCTTCCGATTCAATTGACGGATTGAAATTTTTCCTCATCAAAAAGTTAACTGATAATTTTTATTTTTTAAATCTTGGTTCAGAGGGATGGCAAACTGTGTTAGAGAAAAAGTTACTTGCACGCTCAAGTAACAAAATAGAATCAGAAAAAAATTCTAAGCCCAAAACAAACAATCGGGAAGATTTAGTCGTTTCGCTTGCAAGCCCCGAAGACGCTTACCAAATAACAAAACTTGCCTATTTTACCTACCACTATTCGTATGCAAAAACTGTGTTTTATTACCCCGAGGTATTAAGCGAATCGCTAAAAAATAAAACTGTTATTTCGTTTATTGCAAAAACATCGTCGGGCGAAGTTGTTATTCATTCGTCGCTCTTACGCTCTCCTTATTCACCTGAAATAGTAGAGGCGGGAGCACTAATGAGCAACCCTGAATTCAGAAGAAACCGGGGGTTGATATTAATTATAAAAAAACAGATTGGCTTTTGTACCCAAAGTGAGCACGGAATAAAAATAGTCGAATCGAATTTGGTAACTGCACACACCGGTTCGCAACGGGTTACAAAAGCGAGCCAGTTTTTTCCTTTTGCGCTTAAAATATCAGCTCACAAAAGAGTCGAGTTTATTTCGATAGAGAGCGAGACACAACGCGAAACATTGCTTTATGCCATTTGGACTCCTTTTGGATTAGAGCAAATAACTTTATATGAATACCCGTATATTTACCCAATTATTATTATCTTTGAAATAAAAATAGAAGTATGTCATTAATTAACTTTATAGAACAGTTCCCCGATGAGGAAAGCTGCAAACTTAAGTTT
>JALUZN010000215.1 GCA_027011835.1 Draconibacterium sp.
AATTCATTCAGGCTTTCTTTTATTATAATTACTGTTCGTTTACCCATGCAGTAAATATACAAATTATTTAGGGTGTTTTGAAATTAAATTGGTATTAGATCGATTTTCAAGGGCATTTAAACTTTTGAGGCGCAGATTGGGGTGATACCACGATGTTACTTTTGCCCTATCGGGCAGATTTTACTTTTTGGCTTAGCCCAAAAAGTAAACAAAAAGACCAAGGCTGCGTTCGCTTCACTCGGAAAAGCTACGCAATAACGACTAAAAATCCTAAACTCGTCGTACCTCCTCAATCAGCAGGATTTTTTTAACGTCGTTATCGCTTGTTTTCCGGCTCACCGACCGAGGCCGTCGCCACGAACGGGATTTCTGTATACGCTTTTGGTTAAACCCGAAAGTTGAATTGAACCGTTATTTTAGTATTCCTTAATCTGGCAGATATCTGAAATTAACGTCATTGCGATGACGAGGAACGAGGAAGAAGCAATCTAAATAATAATCACGGACAATAGTGATTTATGATAAGGTTAATAAGGTTTGATACGCCTTATTAGCAAAATAGGCTACTAAACATTAAAACCTAAGAATAAGGTTTTTGTTATTTCTTCACAATAGCTTTTCCCTTCATTCCCCCCAAGAATTTGTGTAAAATAAATATATCCGTTACCGTTGGCTGAAGCCAACGGCAAACGATAAATAATTACAGACTTATTATTGGTGCAGAAATATTCTTTGCCGTCTCTTTTATGGGGCGAATTTTAATATTACACCAGACTTTAGTCTGGTGGTTGCAAGTATTGAACTGCTTTTGGCTTTAGCCATTAAATTTAGAAAAAGAAGATTAATGGCTAAAGCCAAAAAAAACTGGAGCTTGCACACCACCAAGCTAAAGCATGGTGTAAAAGGACGGATGATGCGGTTTCTCGAAAAGCAATTCCTTTGGATCAACTCACATTTTAAATCAGCAATTCTAAAATCATGAGTTTTATAATACTGTTGTAGAAATATCTTTTGCCACTCACTGCGGAATCAAGGTGAAAATATCCTTTGCCGTCTCTTTTAAGAGGCGGACATAGAAATGTTTGAGTTTACATTTTCCGATTGTAAAAAACCTTATTCAATAAAGAAACCTCTTAGTGGCTGTTGTATTGCCCATTCGGAATAACCTTATTAGCAAAATAGGCTACTAAGCTTTAAAACCTAAGAATAAGGTTTTTGTTATTTCTTCACAATAGCTTTTCCCTTCATTCCCCCCAAGAAATTAAATTGATCACCCCAAAAAGTAATACCATATTTAATATCTTTGAGTTTTATTAAAAAAATGTATGCCAGGCAAAGTAGTTCAATTCGAAAAAATAGGGGGCGTTACTTTCTTCCGGAACAGGCGCTCGAAAAGTGTAAAAATTAGTGTGAAACCCGATAAATCGGTTCTGGTTTCGTACCCATTTTATTGTTCTTCGAGGGAGGTTGCAGCGTTTATAGATAACAATGAGAGTTGGATTCTTGCCCAACAAAAAAAGATGGAACAGAGAAGAGATAAACTCTCTTCCGATTCAAAAATAGAGACAAAACTACATACGGTTCAATTTTTACAAGGCAATAATTTTGATGTTTCAACAAAAGAGAACCGAATAAATATTACAGTTCCCGATTTCGAATCGGAGAAATCACAAAAATTTATTGAAGAGGTTTTAATCCAAATCTACAGAGTTGAAGCAAAAAAATTATTACCTCCGAAATTAGATAAGTTAAGTTCCGAATTCGGGTTCAGGTACAATAAAGTAACCATTCGGAACAACAAACGGAACTGGGGAAGTTGCTCGAATAAAAACAACATCAGTTTAAATTTGCAGATGATGAAACTGCCCGACGAACTGATTGATTATATTTTGTTGCACGAGCTGGTTCACACCGAAATAAAAAACCACGGGGCCGGGTTTTGGGAAAAATTAAACAGCATAACAAACAACCGTGCCCGCGAACTGGCAAAACAGGTAAAACAGTATTCAACTTACACATTATAACATGGATTGGAATAAATTGCTCTCAACAAAACGACTTGGAATGGAAGCGTGGTCGGTGTCTAAGAAACCGGAAGACCGCACACAATTTCAGCGCGATTACGACCGGATAATTTTCTCGTCGCCGTTTAGGAGGATGCAAAATAAGACGCAGGTTTTTCCGCTTCCTGAGCATATTTTTGTTCATAACCGGTTGACTCACAGTCTGGAAGTGGCCAGTGTTGGCAGGTCGCTGGGTAATTTACTTGCCGAGAAGTTAATTCCCAGGCATCCCGAAAATCCATTTGTTTCTGAAATTGGCACCATTGTTTCAACCTCGTGCCTGGCGCACGATTTAGGAAATCCTCCGTTTGGCCACTCGGGCGAAGCTGCCATTTCTAACTTTTTCAGAAACGGAGCCGGACAAGAGTTTAAAAAAGAATTAACCAAAGGCGAGTGGAAAGATTTTACACATTTCGACGGAAATGCAAATGCATTCAGGCTGTTAACCCACCAGTTTAACGGAAAACGGCCGGGAGGATTTGCTCTTACCTACTCAACACTGGCCGGTGTGGTAAAATATCCGTTCGAATCGGTTTTTGCTGAAAAACCAAAATTTGGTTTTTTTCAATCAGAAAAAGAGGATTATAGAAAAATTGCTGCCGAGCTAAATAT
>JALUZN010000216.1 GCA_027011835.1 Draconibacterium sp.
AGCTCAAATTATTTTTGACCTGTTTCGATTTTTTTACACCCTAAAACAAATACTATTCAAAAATCTTCAACTTAAATATTATCGACTTTTTCAGGTTTGACTATTTAAATTATTTTTTTACTCGCTCGCTATACGACCTGTCTTTGGTATCAACCTTAATAATATCTCCTTCGTTAATAAACATAGGAACCATTATTTCGGCTCCTGTTTCAACGGTTGCCGGTTTAAGCGCGGTTGAACTTGCTGTATTTCCTTTTTCTCCCTGAATGGTATCGGTTACTTGCAACTCAACTTTATCGGGCATTTCGGCTGTTAAAGGAAGCTCTTCTTCGGCATGAAAATTAATTTCGATAATTTGCCCCTCTTTCATTAAATCGGCATTTTCTATCATCTCTTCAGGAATAGAAATCTGCTCGTAAGTTGTTGTGTTCATTACATTTAACCCCATATCGTCTTTATAGAGAAACTGGTACGAACGACGCTCAACACGAACTTCATCAACTTTAACTCCCGAGTTAAAAGTATTTTCAATTATACGACCTGTTTTTACGTTTCTAAGTTTTGTGCGAACAAATGCTGGACCTTTACCCGGTTTTACATGAAGGAAACTTTTTATAGTATAAATCTCTCCTTTAAACATAAAACACATTCCATTTTTAAAATCTGATGTTGAAGCCATGAATTCTTTTTTTTCTTAATTATTTGCTGCAAAAATAATTAAATCGAGTAAATATCAAGTTATTAAGGAATAATTTACTGAAATATATTATTTAACCTGTTCTACACCATCAATTTTATAACTTTTTAAAACGGCTCGCAGTGCACCAATTTTCAGGTCGAATTCGAGCATTACCGGGATTTCGAGTTCTTTTGAAATGTAGAAGCGAAGTCCGTCGGAGCTCATTAAAAGTTTTCCTTTATCTACCGAAGGGACAAGAACGTATGTATCGGTTTTTCCAAGGTCGGTATTAATTCTTTCGGTACCGAGGTATTTTATTGCAATGGTATCTATTTTATCGGCATGAAATGAGGTGAGGACTTTTATTTCGTTCTCTTTCATCTCGTCCATATTGTACACATTTACAAAATAGAAAAACGAAGAAATAATATCGACCATATTATCGGGCATTTTTCGCCATCCGGTTCTTTTGCTTTTCAGCGAATCAATATCGTGGTAAAAATAGGTTTCGTTGTACCACCTGTAATTGTTCTCTTTTATATCGCGAATGGCTTTTAGTGGCAGGTTGGTTTTTGCGTCGACAATGGTTGTGTATGTGTCGTTTACGCCATAAATCGCATTGGTTAATCCTGTTGTTCTTCCTTTAAAACAGTAACTAATTGCATCTTTCCCGTTGAAGGTTGTATCAATAATTATTATTTCTGCTTCGCCTCCTTTTATAAAACCATATTTCAGGCTAAAACGAATTTTTTTCTCTTTTGCCGAAACCGCTTGCAGAAGCAAAAAAACCGATAGAAAGATTAGTACTGTTTTTGTCATTTTAATATTTTGTTTTTTGGAATGGTAGCCACAAAGTTTTTTAAGTAGAACGGTTCGAAATACGCAACGTCTTCGAACTCCTTTTTGTTGTACTTTTCTTCGGTAAGTTTTTGCATAAACTGTGCCGAAGTTTTTTGTGGCTCTCCAAAAACTGCATTTGGGTGGTTTATCTGCGTTTTACACTTTTCTGCTCCATTTCCAAAAAAGAGAATTTTATCTGATGCTAAATAATTTGCGTGAAATGCAGGGTCTATTATTTCGGCCGAAACCGGTTCTATCTCTTCTCCTTTGTGGTTGTAAAGAGCAGTATAAACTTCCATACGGCGGGCATCAATCATTGGGCAAAAGAGCATTTTTTCTGATGAATTTTCTGCTGCCGAAACGCCAAGTATTTCTAACGAATTAACAGCAATAAGCGGAATATCGAGGCCATAACAAAGCCCTTTTGCAACCGAAACGCCAATCCGCAAACCGGTGTACGAGCCAGGACCTTTACTCACTGCCACTGCGTCGAGATGGTTAAGTTGAAAGTTGTTTTCAGTAAATAGATTTTCGATAAAGACGGTTAACAGTTCAGAATGATTCAGCCCCTCCTGCGACTCTTTTTTAAACAGAAGCTCGCCCTCTTTTGCAATGGTAACCGAGCACACTTCGGTTGATGTTTCGATATTTAAAATTGTAGCCATTTTGCAGGTTTTTAATATTTGTTTAGCAGCAAATTTAGTTAAATAAATTTTTCGGCAATTTGCATAAAAATTACAACAGCAAGTAATACAATAAAAAGAAATTCGCTCCAAAATTTACTTTTCATAAAAACAAAAAGATTTGACATTAAATAAGTTACAGGAACAGCAGTGATAATCAACATTTCGAGCGATGCTCCGGGAACCAGTACGAGAGTCAGAAGCGAAGAGACAAAAAGAATAAAAAAAATGGTAAAATATTTTCGCGTACTTACTTTTTTCGAGCCGTATTGCAGGGCTATTTTTATGCTGCCGGTTAATGTAAGCAAAGTTAAAAATGAGAAAAAAATAACCATTGGCAGGGTAAGGTGAAAACGAATTATTGGTGTAGTAAAACTTTTTGCAATAGCCGAAACAATCTCGCCTGTTTGGTCGGTAATAAATGCAAAACTAAACGTAAAAATTAGTGGTAAAAAAAATCCGATAAAGAGAATTGCATAATTTCGCCAATTGCTTTCGTGGCTTAAAATGGCAATACTGATAATAAATGCCGGAAGTAAAAAAATCAGATTCAGATAAAAAAGTGTTGCAATACCTAAAAAAATACCGGTATTTAAAATGGAACTGTATGGTTTCGTTTCTTCAAAAATACCAAACAGATTAAACAGTGCAAAAAGCATAAATAAAGCAGCCGGAAACACCGGGAGTAATGTGTGAAGCGAGGTTAATCCGCTAACAATTATAACAAACAGTGTTGCAGGCAGTTTCGAGCGAATATAGATAAATGAGTAACGGTTGTTTATTACCTGAATAGCAGTTGCTATAAAAAGAATAAGAACCAGCGAAACAGCAACTCTTATAAAAGCGTGTTCGCTTGTAATGCGATTAATAAAACCAAACAGTACCGTGTTGCCGTCGCCCGAAAGAAATTGATACGAAAAAGGATGCAGCAAATTGTTCAACCAAAACAGCAACGCAATTACAGGGAAAATCAGAAGATTAACCGGCTTGTTCGATTTTAGCTGTTTTAATATCATTTTTTATAAGTCGAAACCTAAATCTTTACGGTAATATTTTTTATCGAATTGAATTTTTTCAGCATTTTTAAACGATGTTTCCAGAGCCTCTGCAATACTTTTCCCGTACGAACTAACCGAAATTACACGGCCTCCCGAAGTAACTACATTTTCGCCATCGGTTTTTGTTCCGGCATGAAAAACAATGCTGTCGGTAACATTTTCCGTTCCCGAAATTACTTTTCCTTTTTCGTAACTTTCGGGATAACCACCCGAAACCAACATAACAGTCACAGCAGTACGATTGTCGAATTCAACTGTTTTTTCGTTTAATGTTCCGTTTGCAGCGCCTTCAAGCAATTCAACAAAATCGGATTTTATGCGCAGCATAACAGCTTCAGTTTCGGGGTCGCCCATTCTAACGTTGTATTCAATTACAAACGGATTATTGTTAACGTTTATCAGTCCGAGGAAAATAAATCCTTTGTAATCGATATTCTCTTTTTGCAATCCTGCAATTGTAGGTTGAATAATCCGGGTTTCAACCTTTTCCATAAACTCGGCGTTGGCAAAAGGTACCGGAGTAATTGCTCCCATTCCACCTGTATTAAGTCCTGTATCGCCCTCTCCAATTCGTTTATAGTCTTTTGCTTCGGGTAAAATTTTATAACTGTTTCCATCGGTTAAAACAAAAACCGAAACTTCAACGCCACTCAAAAATTCTTCGATTACCACTTTGCTGCTGGCATCGCCAAACTGTCCGGCAAGCATTGTTTTTAACGACTTTTCGGTCTCCTCCAACGAATCGATAATTAATACGCCTTTCCCGGCTGCCAGTCCGTCGGCTTTTAAAACATAGGGTGCATTCATTGTTTTCAGAAATGCAATTCCCTCGTCGATATTTTGGTTGGTAACCGTTAAATATTTTGCAGTGGGAATATTATTTCGCACCATAAAATCTTTGGCAAAATCTTTACTTCCCTCTAATTGAGCTCCCTCTTTTTTGGGGCCAACCACACCCACCGATTTTAGCTCGGGGTCGGCGGCAAAGAAATCGCTCAATCCTTCAACCAATGGAACTTCGGGGCCAACCAGCATTAAATCGATATTGTTTTCGAGTACAATAGTTTTTATTTTCTGAAAGTCGGAAACAGTGCAATTAATGTTTGTTCCAATGGTAGAAGTTCCGGCATTTCCGGGGGCAAAAAATAGTTTTTCAACTTTGTTGCTCTGTTTAATTTTCCAGCCAAGAGCGTGTTCTCTTCCTCCCGAGCCAATAATTAGAATGTTCATTTTTAATTCGTTTTAAGTTTTGCAACCTGTGCGTTAAACATTGCCATAATTTTATCGGCCATTTTACTGCTTCCTCTGTTTCGGGCAATTCGTTCGGCACGTTGCATATAAAAAAGGTTACGTTGAATTTCTCCGTAAACGCCTTTGGTATGTGTAAATTCTTCTCCCAAAGAGAAATAGTAACTCAATTCGTCGTTGTATATTTCTGTAATTTTGTCTAATACTTTTTTGCCTTTTTCGGTTGCGCCGGCTTTAAAATAGCTATCGGCAAGTTGAATAGCAAAGAAATCGGGAGAGATTAAATCCATAGGAACCAATTCGAAACAGTGGTCGATTACCTCAACGGCTTTCTCTTTTTTATTTTCAGCAATTAATCCGTTTGCCAGCCGGTTAAAACTGTTCCGAATGTTTGTCATCATCCGTCTGTTATTTTCATCGATATAAACATCCGGATTGTTCATTCCTCCCCATTTAAATTTATTCATCAGGTTGTTATACATCAGGTCGGTAGCTGTTTGTCCAAAACGCAACTGTTGTGGGTCGCTTTTTGTTTTTATAGGAACAAACCGGTATGCAAAACCTTCGTTTTGGAAATAGTCTTCCAAATTCAGATACTTATCTCTTCCAACAGTAATTGCCCAGTAAACAGGACGTTCCCAGTTGTTTGTTGCCAACAAATCGAGAATCATTAATTCATCCTTCGAAAGCATACTTTTGTTCGATAAATCGATTGTTATTGTGTCAACAATTTTATCGTAATCTTCGGGGCGAACCACTTTATTACGAATAACAGCCTCTTTATCGACTTTAAATTTTATAATTTTTTTAGGAAGATAAGCCGCATTGTTTGCCTGCTTAAGTTTAGTTGCCGGATTGTCGCTGGCAATAAATTTTATTGCATCTTTAAGAGTAATCCATTTACGTTTAATTCTTGGGTCGTTAATAATATAAACCGCATCGCGGGTTCCGTTCCGGTACTTGTCGAGTGTTAGCGAAAATGGAACCGGTGCCGAATCGTAAGCACGAGTTTTCATTTGGGTAATGTACCAGTCGGTTTGCAGATAGCTTAAATTGCAGACCCGTGTGTCGGTGCGTACTCCTTCAACCTCCTGATTGTACCAAAGCGGGAAGGTATCGTTGTCGCCGTTTGTAAAGATTATTGCATTTGGTTTACACGTTTTCAGGTAATCGGCGCCAAAGTCGCGTGCCGTATATCGTCCCGAGCGATCGTGGTCATCCCAGTTTTCGGCAGCTAAAATACCCGGAACAAGTGCCAACGAAATAAGGCCTGCAATTCCTGCCGAAACTGTTTCGGGTAAAAAACGTTTTAACCCCTCAACAATTGCCAGAACTCCCAGCCCAATCCAAATTGCAAATGCATAAAACGAGCCGGCATAAGCATAATCTCTTTCGCGTGGCTGGTGGGGGTACTGGTTCAGGTAAATAACAATGGCCAAGCCGGTCATAAAAAACATTAGAAAAACAATCCAAAGTCCTTTTTTCCCTTTGTTTCCTTTTTTGTATTGATAGAAAATTCCAAGTAATCCTAAAATAAATGGAAAGAAATAATATGTGTTACGCGTTTTGTTATTGGCAAGTTTTACTGGTAAGTTTTCCTGGCTTCCCAGCCGCGCCTCGTCTATAAAATTAATTCCGCTCAGCCAGTTTCCGAATAAAACACTTCCGTGCCCCTGAATATCGTTTTGGCGCCCGACAAAGTTCCACATAAAATAGCGCCAATACATATGAATAACCTGATAGCGGAAAAAGAATCGTAAGTTTTCGGTAAAAGTTGGTTTTACAATGGTCTCAATTTCGCCCCTTTCGTTTTTATGGTTGATACGTGTTCCTTTAATTTCGGCCCACTCTTTATAGTCGTTAGCGTGTGTTGGATTCATTGAACTCCACATTCGGGGGAAAATAGTTGTAAACTTTTTATCGTAGTTGGGGCTGAAACGTTTATGGGTAACAACGTACTTTCCATCGATTTGAGAATAGATATTTTTACCTGTTATATAACGTTTCGTTGTGCTAAGTGGCGAATTGAAATATTGTCCATAAAAGAGTGGGCGTTCTCCATATTGTTCCCGGTTTAAATAACTTAACAGTGCAAACGCATTGTTTGGGCTGTTTTGGTCCATTGGTGGTTTGGCTGACGAACGAATAATAATAAGAGCAAACGAAGAGTACCCAATCAGAATCATTGCTACACTGAGAAGAATGGTGTTCCAAACTACTTTTTGTTTTTTGGCAGTCCACCAAATACCGTAAATAATGGCGGCAATTAAAGCAATAACATAAAACATTAGTCCCGAGTCGAATGGCAGTCCGAAAGAATTAACAAACAGCAGTTCGAACCACGATCCAACGGTTACCACACCGGGAATTATGCCGTACATAACAATGCCAAGAATGGCGACAGAAGCAAACAACGCAATACCAATTCCTTTTTTTGTAACCTCGTATTTTTTGAAATAATATACGAAAACAATTGCCGGAATTGCCAGCAAATTTAACAAGTGTACACCTATTGAAAGGCCAATAATGTATGCAATAAAAATAAGCCAACGGTTTGCATTTGGTTCGTCGGCAACATTCTCCCATTTAAAAATAGCCCACAAAACAATGGCGGTCATCATCGATGAGGTAGCGTAAACTTCGCCTTCAACAGCCGAAAACCAAAAGGTGTCGGAAAACGTGTAAGCCAATGCACCAACCAGCCCGCTTGCCATAATGGCAATGGTTTGTCCCAACGAAATTTCGTTTTTTGTGGCTACCAGTTTTTTTGCGAGATGAGTGATTGTCCAAAACAGAAACATAATGGTAAATCCACTTGCCAGTGCCGACCACGAATTAATTAATTTGGCTGCACTTTCAGGATTGCCAAAAAGAGTAAACATCCTCCCTATTATCATAAAAATCGGTGCACCGGGTGGGTGTCCCACTTCCATTTTAAACGAGGTGGTTATAAACTCGCCACAATCCCAAAAACTTGCTGTGGGTTCTATGGTTAAAAGATAAACTACGGCTGCAATAAGAAAACTTACCCAGCCAAAAATGTTATTGTACTGATTATATCGTTTCATTTTAAAATGATTTCTGCAAAATAGATTTGAATATTTTAATAGCTGCGAAGATAATTGTTTTGCTTCAAATAGAAACAGATGAAGGATTATTTAACTAATATTTCAACATTATCCCTGTGGCCATTCTTCCGGTATCAATTCCGTTGCGGCGTGCCGAAAAATATTTTTCGCTTTTTTCGAATGAACATTCACCTGTTATTTCTATGTTTTCAGGGTTTACACCCGACTCAATAAGAATTTGCCGGTTGGCTTCCCAAAGGTTAAAATGATATTTCCCCAACCTGTTCAGGTGCACTGTTTTTTCGGCATTGGGAACTGTTTTTCGAACGGCATTTATCACTTCATCGCCCACCTCATAAATTTCGGGCCCAATTGAAGCTCCAATTGTTGCTACAATATTTTCAGCCTCCGTTTGGTAGTTTGTTTCCATTTTCCTGATGGTTTCCGCAACAATTTTTTTTACAGTGCCACGCCAGCCGGCATGTACAGCGGCAACCACTTTTTTCACCGGGTCGAAAAGAAGAACAGGAACGCAATCGGCAGTTTGAATGCAGATACAAATTCCCGGTACGTTGGTAATTAGTGCATCGGTATTATCGATTTCCGATACAGGAATATTTCGAATTTCAACCACATTATTTGTGTGAGTTTGACGTGGAAACAGAAGTTGTTCTGCATTGAGACCCAATTCTTTAGCCAATTGTTTTCTGCTGTTTATAAACTGTTCGGGCGAATCGCCGGTATAATGGGGTGTACGTTCGGGTATCGATTGTTTTGTTGTTGTAAAAGCAAGCAGATTTGTAAACCTGTTAAGCAACCGATAGGTTGTAAAATTTTTGTTATCCATTCTGAATGATGTTGTTTAAAGCTGTTTTATCGAGAATTGTAATCTGTTTTTTTTGAATACGAATTAAGCCCTCTCTTTGCATTTCACCAAAAACACGTGCCAGCGACGGGCGAGCAACTCCAAACAGGTCGGCCAGTTGTTGTTGAGTACTTTTTAATTCTATTGTATCTTTTTGTTTCTCGGTCTGTTGCAAAAGAAAGTGCGCCATTTTTTCTTTTATTGTTTTAAAGCTTAAAAAATGAATTTTTTGCGACAAAAACTGCGTTCGGGTAGAGATACTGTTCAGGTAGTTTTCAAGAATTTGCCTGTTTAACTGCAACATTTTTAAAAATTCGGTAACCGGAACAACAAGTATTAAAACAGCGGTGTTGGCGGTAACTGTAACCGGATAGTAATTGTCTTTGCCAAAAATAAAAGCCGATGCCAGAGGTTGCGGTGTTTCAATGTCGTCAATTTTTACCGTTTTCCCCGAATAGTCAATCATTTCGGCACGTACACTACCGTTTAAAATTATTCGTAATGTTTTTACCGGTTCGCCTTCGATGGCAATTACGTCGTTTTTTTCAAATTTTTTAATCTGAAAATGAATCTGTTGAAACAACTGCTTGCTATCTTCTTCTGTAACCCCCTTAAACACCGGACATTCAGACAACAATTTGTAATTCATTACTTTTTATTTTTGTTAAATAAAATACATTTTAAACAACGCAACACACCTGGTTTTGTTGTTGCTAAAACACAATTGTACAATTTCAAGAAAAAACCGGATACTTTAATTGCAAATAAGAGTTATAAATATTAAATAATAAAGAATTTAATCTTCGTTAACAGAGGTTATTTGCAGGCATATTTTCGAAGTTGTAAATTCGCAGGAAACGAAACAGATATTC
>JALUZN010000217.1 GCA_027011835.1 Draconibacterium sp.
GTGTTTAATGTCTATTTTTATCATATTTAAAATATTGCTTATAAATGTAGTAAATCAAATAAATTTACATTTGTAGACAGCCTAATAGCTTTTTAATTTTATTGAATATGAATATGTTTTTACTCCTTGAGATTTTGATTTTTCCTGAGATTTATTGCCGGTAAGGTTATACCTAATCTTTTTATCAGATAATAAAGGTTGTTCTGGAAGAGTAAATTCAATTCGGAATCTCTTTTTTGCTTTTACACGAACTCCCTTGTTGCGAACTGCATAATATTGTATGTTCTTGATTAACCGAACTGCCTCTTCATCGCATCCTGCACCTATTCCCTTTTCTATACCAACATTGTACACTCTCCCATTATCGTCTACTTCGGCAACCAAATACACAACTCCCTGAACCTTCTTCATTAAGGCCTCTTCAGGATAAATTAAATTCTTTCGAATATATTCTTTAAAAGCTTTTTTACCTCCAGGATACTCGGGTACAATAAGAAATTTCTTCGGTCTATTTTTCACGTTGATATTTTATTCAAATATATGAAAAACGATGCGATAACAAACTCAAATTGCCTAATTTATAGTTCGATAGAAGTAGATTAATTTGCGAATTTACATAAACTGGATTATTGCCATTTTAACGCTCCCGTTAACTCGCTCGCCGAACTAATATTATGTTTTTCAAGATATTCTTCAATTCCTTTAACTACTTTGAGCGGAGTAAACGGGTCTTTAAAAATTGCCGTTCCCACCTGAATAGCGGTTGCACCGGCCAGCATAAATTCTATTGCATCTTCGGCATTCATAATGCCCCCCAAACCAATTACAGGAATTTTAACTGCATTATAAACCTGCCAAACCATTCGCAAAGCAATGGGCTTAATTGCCGGCCCCGACAATCCTCCGGTAATGGTCGATAAGCGCGGAACTCTTTTCTCTGCATCAACAGCCATACCTAAAAACGTATTTACCAACGAAACGCTGTCGGCTCCCTGTGCTTCTACCGATCTGGCAATATCGGCAATATCGGTAACATTTGGCGATAACTTAACAATGAGTGTTTTTTTGTAAACATCCCGCACAGCCTTTGTAACTGCCTCGGCACCAACACAACTAACTCCAAAAGCCATTCCTCCTTCTTTTACATTTGGACACGAAATATTTAATTCAATGGCATTAATATTCTCAAGTTCGTTTACTTTCTCGGTCAACTCTATATATTCTTCAACGGTTGAGCCGTTAACATTCAGAATTAATTGTGTACCGTAATCTTTTATTTTAGGGTATACATTTTCAACTAAATAATCAATTCCTTTATTCTGCAAACCAACTGCATTTAACATTCCCGATGCTGTTTCAGCCATTCGGGGATAAGGATTACCATCGCGATTTTTTAGTGTAGTTCCTTTTAACAAAACAGCTCCCAATTGCGATACGTCGTAAAAATCCATTAACTCCTCGGCAAACCCCGATGTTCCAGATGCCGTCATTACCGGATTTTTAATCTCTAAATTGTCTATTTTAACTTTTAAATCTACCATTTTAATTCATTAATATTAAATACCGGTCCATCTGAACATACACATTTATTCCCATGAATTGTGGGCTCGATGCAGCATAAACAAACACCAATTCCACAAGCCATTAAATTCTCCAACGATACTTCACAAAAAACATTGGCCACTTTTGCTTCTTTGGCAACTGCCCTCATCATTGCATCGGGACCACAGGCATAAATTTTATCGAAAGCTTTTAAATTTGAAGTAAAAACAGAATGTTGTGTTACAAATCCTTTTTTTCCCAACGAACCATCTTCGGTAGTAAAATACAAATTACCATAATTTTTGTATCCGTCAACATTAACATGATCCTCACTGGTTCTTGCTCCCAGCAACAGATTTACATTTTCCGGTGGAAGACCGCAAACTTTCGACAGAAACAACATAGGAGCTACTCCACTTCCACCCCCAATAAGCAGAATTCGTTCATCGCTTTTGGGAATAGTAAATCCTTTACCAAGAGGAAATACAATATTACACACATCTCCAACCTTAATTTCGGTAAGTTTTTTGGAACCACGGCCGAGAACTTTTACAATAATTGCAATCGTATTATTTGAAGCGTCAACTTCGAAAATAGAAAATGGTCGCCTAAGAAAAACTTCGGAACTATCTTTAATATCAATATTAACAAACTGACCGGGTCGCAGGTCAGGTAATTTAAATTCAGACTTCAATTTGATATAGAAATTCGAACTGTTTAGTGCTCTATTTTCGATAACAATAAAATCTTGAACAGCTTTTTTACCCATTATTTTAAAATTTGTGTGCTAAGATAAATATTATTCATAGTACATTAAACTAATTTATACCGAGTAACACAAAATAGAATCAAAAAGTTAAATTTTGGCAAACAAAAAAGGCCATCATAACTGACGACCTTTTTAAACTCTGTACTAATCTTGAACTAACTTAACTAGGGTTTGTAAGTCTACCCTTATATTTTATTTACTTTTGTAATTCACTGGTTTATAAACAACGGTTCAAATATAACATATGTGAATCACATATGCAAGCGCAAAATTAAAATAATTTCATTTTTGTAAACTGTTGTTATTTAAATTTGCATACAAAACTTCATAAAGAACAACTATAGTACTCTACTACAGGTTA
>JALUZN010000218.1 GCA_027011835.1 Draconibacterium sp.
ATATTAAGATTTACGAATTATGGTGTTGGCAAAAAGCTACTAAATAAAGATTCCTACAATTTATATCATTTTTTATCAGTCGACAAACATTACGACAAGTATATAAAATCGACCATAAAAAACCAGATGAATAAAGAAGAAGATCTTTCGTTTTTAGAACCTGTGCAGATTTACACAAACATAGAAAACGGATATGGAATATTTGGTTCTTGTGCAATAACTTTAATAAAGTTTTAGACATGCATAAAATAGTATTCCTATATATCTTAATTTTAATAAGCACATATACTTCTGCACAAAAAAAGTTTACGATTAGCGGCTTTGTTGAAGATGCAAAATCAAAAGAGCGTTTAATAGGAGCAAACATTGTAACCGCTAAAATGCAGGGTGTTGCAACCAATAAGTACGGTTATTATAGTTTAACATTGCCTTCGGGGAAGTATAAAATAACGGCACGTTTTGTTGGGTTTAAGAATGTTTCTCGAACTATTTTATTAAAAACAGATACAGTCATAAATTTTCAATTACAAACAGGCATTGATATTGAAGAAGTAAAAATAAAAGCAAACGGATTAAGCAAGGCCGATGCGCAATTATCGTCGTTAAGCGTTATAAATCTCGACATGAAACAGATTGACAGGGCTCCTGTTATATTGGGAGAGCGAGATGTTTTAAAAACTTTGCAATTTATGCCCGGAATAAAATCGGGAAGAGAAAACACTGCCGGGTTTAACGTACGCGGAGGCAGCACCGACCAAAACCTTATTTTATTAGATGGAGTTCCGGTTTATAACGTTAACCATCTTTTTGGCTTTTTCTCGGTTTTTAATAATGATGCAATTAAAAACGTAACACTTTATAAAGGGGGAATCCCTGCAAGATACGGGGGAAGACTTTCGTCTGTTCTTGATATATCGATGAAAGAGGGAGATATGAAAGAGTCGCATGGTATATTTTCAATCAGCCCCATTTCTGCCCGATTTACTTTCGAAGCTCCCATTAGAAAAGATACAGCTGCATTTATTGTCTCTTTGCGCCGTACGATGCTAGATATTCCTTTAACTATTGCGCAAACACTAAGAGGTGATAATTATAAGTTTGGGTACTATTTTTACGATTTTAATTCAAAAGTAAATTGGATAATCAATCCTAAAAACAGGATTTATTTGAGTTTATATGCGGGGAAAGACAAAGATTTTACCAATTCGAATGATGAAGGTATTAAAGACAAATATAAATATCAATGGGGCAACTTTACTTCGGTATTCAGATGGAATAAAACAATATCGCCTCGTTTATTTTCCAATATCTCTGCATATTACAGCCGTTATTTGTTAAATTCAAAAGCAACAACAACTTCGGCCGAATCTACTACAAGTTTTAAGACAACTTCCGAATTGCAAGAGTTTACAATAAAAGCTGATTATGATTTTTATTTTTCTCCATCATATACCTTTCGGTTTGGTGGTAAAGCATTGCATAATATTTTTGCTCCCAATATAATGCAACTAGTAGGAGACAGTAGTAATGTATCCCTAAATAAGGAGTATAAAAATAACTCTAATAGTTTGGAAGTATTTTTTGAAAATGATTTTAGATTTAAATATTTAAATTTAAATATTGGTTTCAGGGAAAGTATTTACAATACAGGGGAAAAAACATATTGGAACATGCAGCCCCGTGTTGCAATAAAGTATTATTTCAGAAATAATTTATCAGCCAACCTATCATATACAAATATGTCTCAGTTTATCCATTTGCTTTCCAACTCATCGGTAGGTATGCCATCAGATTTATGGGTAGCATCAACCGACGAAGTTAAACCCCAGAGAAGCAATCAAATCTCTTTTGGAGTAGAAAAACAATTTAGCTATTTTTCTTTTAGCACCGAGGGATATTACAAACGAATGAAAAATGTTATTCGGTTTGAGGAGGGTACAGCTTTTTTAAATACACAAAGTACCAATTGGGTTGATAATATTTCTGTAGGTCAGGGAAGAGCATATGGTCTCGAATTTATGCTACGGAAAAAAGAAGGTGTTTTTACAGGGATACTATCTTACACTTTAGCATGGTCCGAAAGACAATTTAACGATGTTAACAAAGGGCAATGGTTTCCACATAAATACGACCGTAGGCACGATATTTCACTATTGGGAGAATACAATTTGTTAAAATCAGAAAGCAGGGAGAGATCATTTACATTTGCATTTACTTTACAGTCTGGAAATAAAATTAGTATCCCTGATGTTGAGTACGAAAGTGTCTACTTACCGGGGATGAAAAACTTGTATTTCTCCCAAGACTGGGCGGCAACGCAGCAATCGTTTAAAAACCCAAATAATTTTAAAATGCCGCTCTTCCATCATCTTGATTTGGGTTATAACTCCGTTTTTAAAAGGAAAAATGGCAAAACATTTACATGGACATTTTCTGTTTACAATGTTTACAGCAGATTAAATACGTGGTTTTATTATAAAAATAAACAAGGCAAAGTGAAGGAGATTTCTATGTTCCCGATAGTTCCTTCGGTTGCATTTAAATATACATTTTAACAATGAAGTTGTTTAAAGTTTCCGCAATAGAATTACAATAAAAGCCAGTATATTCAATGCTTTCCAATGCACTTCATTTGTTTCAAAACGTATTAAAATTGCCTTGA
>JALUZN010000219.1 GCA_027011835.1 Draconibacterium sp.
GTGTAGTATATCGTCTATATTTTTAAATACTTGTTCAAACATATTTTTTTAATTCCTTTAAAAATTTTTTAAAATCAAAGATACATTCAATCTTTGAGCGTTGGAAATAAAAATACTCTTTTGGTTTTTTTAGTTGACTTTTTGTGGGTCGTTAAAAAACTGAATTTGCGATTTATACGGTAGCTTTCTATTCCTTTATTTTCTTGTAGCAAATTTATCATTCTATCTCGTTTCTTTTGCTTCCCGGGGAATAAAGGTTTAAAATATTTTCAAAAAAAACAGTTAAAATCAATTGCATTCTGTATCTTTTCAACAAAGTTAAATATACAGGATTAAGAGTCGTAATAAAAAAGAAATTGTAAAAAATGGCTAAATATATCTCAGGAATATTACTTCTTCTGTTTTTGGGAATTGGGTCGAATGTTCGTTCCCAGATACTTAAAAATCATCGCGATTCGATAGACAATGCGATTGATTTAAGTAAGTTTTTAAGCGAGCTACACGGGGTTTTGCCCATTATTTCGCCCATCACCGAACCGGCAGTTGGCTATGGATTAGCAGGTGCCGGATTGTATTTTATAACCAAAGACAACAATGGAGTTAAAACCTACAAAAAACCTGACGTAGTTGGAGTTGGCGGTGGTTTTACTCAAAACGGAACCTGGTTTGCCGGTGGTGGCTATTTTGGTTTTTGGAAAAACGACAGGCTTCGTTATCGGGGTGCAATGGGCTATGGCGACATAAACCTGACTTATTACCGCCCCGAGAGCTCCTTAATTCCTAAAAAATCGGAGGGATTTAACATTACCGGATTTTTATTTCTGCAACAAGCTGTTTTACGAATGCCGGAGAGCAACTTTTTTGTGGGGGCAAAATATCAACTCGCCCATATTAACGTAAATTTTTTAAAAGATGCTGACATTCCCGACATCGACCCGAAAGACTTTGAAATGTGGAACAGTGGCATTTCGTTAATAACAGAATACGAAAATTTCGATAATATTTTTTCACCCACTAAAGGAATGAGAATTCATTTAAGCTATGACCAAAATCTTGAAATTTTAGGAAGCGACAGGAATTGGGGAACGGTTAACTTTTTTTCCTACTTCTATTTTCCGGTTACTAAAGTATGGATGCCGGCGCTTAGAGTAGCATCGAGAATGGCAACCGGAAACACCCCGTTTTATGCAAAGCCGTTTATTGAATTGCGTGGAATACCGGCAATGCGATACATGGGCGATATTACAGCAATTCTGGAAACAGAACAGATGCTAAACATAAATGGCCGGTGGAGTTTAGTAGGTTTTGGTGGAATTGGCAACACGTTTCGCGAAAAGAATAACTTTAATGCCGACAAACTGGTTTGGAATGCCGGAGGCGGTTTCCGGTATATGATTGCACGATTATTCGGGTTGAAAATGGGAATGGATATCGCAAGAGGCCCCGAAGATTGGGCAGTGTATATTGTATTTGGCTCATCGTGGCTAAAATAACTGCCCAAACCGGGTTCACACACAATTTATAAAAAATACAACAGCCTGCTAAAACAGTAGAATTGGGAAAAGATGGAAGAGGATAACAATGTAGAATAGAAAAACACTTTCACCGTTTTATTGGTTGTTAATTACTTGTAGCAATTAAATTGATGCTGCCGTTTTATTTTAAACCGGAATTCATATTTTTGCATCGTTTGGGTACAAGTTTATACCAGTAAAAGTTTTAAAACTACTATGACAAACCGGTTTTACAAACGAAGTTTTTCTTTCTTCTTTGTAGTTTTTGCAGTTGCAATCTCTGTTGCTGTGTATGCACAATCCGACTCGGTTCAAAATGGGTTTCAAAACAAAATTCAATACAATTTAAACGAGTTACAACAACTCTTGCTCCTAAACGATACCGTATTACTTAACGGCACATTTCAATACAATAAAGTTGAAAATGTTGATATTGAATTGCAGAAATTAAACCTTCCGGTTTTTAAAGAAACAGCGCCGAAAACAGAGCAGTATTACCAGACTCTTAACCGGCTAAATAGTGCCGACAAACAAAACTTTATTCGCACATTTACCTTTTACGAAAAAGAGTTCGAAAAGAGATTAAAAGAGGCCGGATTACCATCTGGTTTAAAATATCTGGCACCCGCACTTTCGGCAATGAACCCCGAAGCAGTTAGTAAAGAGAGAAAAGCCGGTATCTGGCAACTCACCCATTTTCAAGCCTTCTTTAACGGTTTAACTGTTACAAAACTTATCGATGAACGGTTCCCGGTTTCGTTGGCAACAACTACTGCTGTGGCACAATTAAAAAAGAATGTTGAACTGTTTAACAACCTGAATCTGGCAGTAGCTGCTTATTGGCTGGGGAATGTAAATGTTAGAAATGCATTGCATTTTGCAACTGAAAACAGTGACGAAGTAACCCGTTACCTGCCAAAAAATTATTTCGAAAATGTGGCGGCTTTTCAGGCAACTGCCCTGTTTTTTAGCAACAATAAATTTATAACAACAGATAGTTCTGTAATTGCAAAATTGGAAATCGACACCGTTACAATACGACGGCAAATGCATTTTCAGCAAATTTCGCAGGCCACGCAAATTCCTGTGGGTAAGTTGCAGTTTCTCAATCCGCAATACCGGTTCTCAATTATTCCGGGAGACGAAAAACCGATGCAACTTATTTTGCCGTCCGGAACAAAAAAGCTTTTTACGCAACTGCTCGATTCCATTTACAACTGCTACGATTCAACACTTTTTGTAACGGTAACACAAAAAATTGAATACCCGCCTTCGCCAAACCGTCAGTATTTACACGAACCGGTAAAAGATTTGGTTATTGAAGGGAAAACAAAAATTAAATACCGGATAAAATCGGGCGATGTTTTGGGAATTATTGCCGAGGATTTCGATGTGCGGGTTGCCGATTTAAAATATTGGAACAACATATACAACGAGCGGAAAATACGGGCAGGAAACTACCTCGATATTTTTGTCGACACCGATAAAGCAGATTACTACTTAAAATTAGCCGGCAACTCAAATATAAAAAGCAGCCGCAAAACAAAGCAGCCGCAAAAACAGTTAAACAGACAAAAAGTAATCATTCCCCCAAATGCAAAAAGAATGGAACACATTGTTAAAAGCGGCGAATCGCCCTATACAATTGCAAAAAAATATAAAGGTGTAACTCCCGACAATATTCTGGAGTGGAACAACATCGACAATGCACGTAAAATTCAAATTGGCCAGAAACTAGTTATTTATGCCCGATGATGAATCCTAAAAAAATATTGCTGTTTGTTCTTGCCGTTTTTCTTCTCTTGGCAACAGTTGTTTTTTTTACGCCTGCTGATGGAATAAAATTTGGCAATTTCACGTTTCATATGCCCACTTTTAAAGAGATGTTTTCTCATACCCGGGAAGAAACAGTTGACATTTCAGATATAATTGAAAATAGTTTTAATATCGATTCAATTACAGAGCCTGAAACCGACTCTCTGTTTTTTCATCCGGTTTCGAAAGAGGTAAAACGGGCAAGCTACGATTCTCTCATTCAACACATTAACAAAATAGAATTGAACAAAGAGGCGCGTAAAAATCTTATGTGGTTTTTTAATAAGCTGAAATTAGACTCAACAGCACGAATAATGCACTATGGCGACAGTCAGATTGAAGGCGACCGTATTACAGGTTATTTAAGAAATAAACTGCAAGTAAAATTTGGCGGAACAGGCCCCGGATTGCGACCGGCAGTTCAGCCCTACGATTATGTATTTAGTGCAATACAAACCAACTCGCCCAACTTTAAACGCTACCCCATTTATGGTAAAGTCGACACACTTATTACGCATAAACGTTATGGAGTGATGGGTGCTTTTTCGCGTTTTGCTCCACCGGTAAACGACACTATTCCGTTTCGCGATTCGGTTTTATACCGTGCCCGGTTAACCATCGAGAAATCGAATATTTCGTACAAACGAACAAAAATTTACAAACGAATGCGCCTGTTTTACGGCAATGCAAAACGTCCGGTTAAATTTCAGCTGGTTGTTAAAACCGATACAATTTTAACCAAAACATTGCAGCAAGACATAGATTATGGAATGATTTCGTGCAAACTTCCGGAAGCAACCGATAAAGTTACGTTGCATTTTTCGGGGTACGACAGCCCCGACATTTATGGTGTCGACCTGAGCGATTTCTCGGGAATAACGGTCGATAATATTGCCCTGCGCGGAAGCTCGGGAACGATATTTACAAAATCGGATTTTGCTCATTCGGTAAAAATGTATAACGATTTGAAGCCCAACCTTTTTATTCTTCAATTTGGAGGAAATGTAATGCCGTACATAAAAGATATAAAAGCAGTAGTACGTTATGGGCGCTGGTTTGCAAGCCAAATAAACCGTTTAAAAAGAGAGTGCCCCAACGCCGCCATTCTGGTTATCGGTCCCAGCGATATGTCGACAAAAGAGAAAGAGAAATATGTTACTTACAAATTTTTGCCCGATGTTGTTGAAACATTGCGCGAAGCAGCTCTAAAAAATGGGTGCGGCTATTGGGATATGTACAAAGCAATGGGCGGCTTAAACAGTATGCCAAGCTGGGTAAATGCCGAGCCACAACTGGCACGCCCCGACTATACTCACTTTTCGGCACGTGGTGCCCGGCTGATAGCCAATATGTTTTACAACGCCCTTATTTTAGAATACAACAACTATTTGAAAGAGACAAAATGAGAGTTATAAGATTAAAAACAGTGAATAACCTTTCGCCAAAATACCGGTTTTATCTCCCGGGTGTTGCTGCTTTTCTGTTGTCTCTTTTTATTTCATCAGGTAGTTTTGCTCAAAACAACTCCTATTTATACCGGGTAAATCAGCACGATTTTATTCGGTACGACTTAAACGAACTGCACCATTTTGGCTCCGATAAATATTCGAGCCGGTTTTACAATAAACTCGAAAAAATGATGCAAACCGGAGAAGGGAGAATTAACATTGTTCAAATTGGCGGTTCGCACATTCAGGCAGGCACTTTCTCGGGCGAAATACGCACGCGCCTCCAACAATTAAATGGCGAAATGAATGCCGGATGGGGATTTATGTTCCCATACCGCATTGCCCGTACCAATTCGCCTTTTGGCTATTACATACGTTACAACGGCCGCTGGCAAAGTTGCAGAAACATTGAACGCCGAAAAACAAGCAACCTCGGTGTTGGAGGGATTTCGGCAACCACATCGGCACCAAAAGCAGAACTTACAATCCTCCTCGAAGACGAAAACCAACTCGATTACAGCTTTAATAAATTACGCATTTATTACGAAAACCGTGGAGTAAACTACACCGTTTCGGTCGACTCATCGCTTCTCAAAAAATCGACTAAAACCAAAGATTATTATGAATTTGAGCTAAATACACACGTCGATAGTTTATTAATTACAATTCAGAAAAAGAGAAACACAAGTGGTAGTTTTACACTTTTCGGAATAACAACCGAGTCGGCACCAAATGGAATTCTATACCACAGCATTGGAGTGAATGGAGCACACATTCCTGCATTTTTACGGTGCCAGCTTTTCGAAAAACAACTTGCCCTGTTAAAACCCGATTTGGTAATTCTCGGCCTCGGTATCAACGATGCTTACGGACGGCGGTTTTCGACCGAAAAATTTGAAAACAATTATGCCGAACTTATTGCGCGAATCAGGCGGGCAGCCCCCGAAACAGCAATTATCTTCACTACCAACAACGACAGTTACCTCTACCGCAGATATGTAAATAAAAACGGAATAAAAGTAGAAAAAAGTATGTTTAAGCTCGCCGCAAAATACCACACAGGCGTTTGGGATATGTTTGAAGTAATGGGCGGTTTAAACTCAATTGTTTTGTGGGAGAAAAACAGACTGGCACGCCACGACAAAATTCATTTTACCCGCGAAGGATATTTAACGCTAGGCGACCTGTTTTTTAATGCACTGATGAAAAAATTTGAAAACTATATGAATGAAAAAAACAAATTAACAACCGCCGTAAAAGAGACGAAAAACAACTGAAATGATGCGTTTGGGGGAAATAATAGGAAACATAAACAGCACTGAAATTCTACACAACATTTTTGTGTACGACAAAACTGCGCCGTTAATTTTTACGCGCTTTTATTTCTGGGCATTTTTTGCAGTTGTTTTGGTGGGATACTCGTTTGTTTACAAAAGCAAAAATCGCAGTATCCGGGCCGGATATCTGTTTCTGGCCAGTCTGTTCTTTTACTATAAATCAAGCGGATTTTTCTTTTTTATTCTTCTGTTTAGTACACTCGTCGATTTTTTTATTGGCAAAGGAATTTATAACTCGAAAAACAGCACAACAAAGAAATTTTTAGTTGCAGCAAGTGTTGTTGTTAATTTACTTGTGCTTGCCTATTTTAAATATGCCTACTTTTTTGTCGATAGTGTAAATCTGCTTTTGGGCACGCACCTTAACGTGGTAAACTATCTTGCAGTTTGGGCAAATAATGGGGCCGGCACACATTTTAATGTAAACCAGATTTTACTGCCGGTGGGTATATCATTTTTCACTTTTCAAACCATTAGTTACTCGGTTGATGTGTATCGGGGAGAAACAAAACCGGTAAAAAATCTCATCGATTTTGGCTTTTATGTATCGTTCTTCCCTCAACTTGTTGCCGGGCCAATTGTACGAGCATCGGGGTTTATAAAACAGATTTACGAAGATTACCATGTTACAAAAGCAGAATTTGGCTGGGCTATTTTTATGATTCTGAAAGGGTTAATAAAAAAGATTTTTATTGGCGATTTTATTGCCGTAAATTTTGTCGATCGTGTTTTTTCCGACCCTATAACTTACTCGGGATTCGAAAACCTGATGGCACTGTTTGGCTACTCGTTGCAGGTTTATGTCGATTTTTCGGGCTACACCGACATTGCCATTGGCGTAGCACTTTTAATGGGATTCCGCTTGCCACAAAACTTTAACTCGCCCTACAAAGCTAAAAATGTTGGCGATTTCTGGAAACGTTGGCACATGTCACTTTCTTCGTGGTTAAAAGATTACCTCTACATTCCGATTGGAGGAAACCGGGGCGGCTCGGTATTTAGTTACATCAGTTTAGGAATAATTTTGGCCATTGTTGTTTTGCTTGCCGGGAAATTTATTTTAGTGCCTATTTTTACAGGTGTTGTACTCTTATTTGCTCTATTAGCACGTATCTCACCAAAAATAAAACGCAGCATCGACACAAACATCAACCTAATGCTGACCATGCTTTTGGGTGGTCTGTGGCACGGTGCTTCGTGGCAATTTATTATTTGGGGCGGACTTAACGGAATTGGGCTTGTGGTTTATAAATTCTGGCGAAAAATAAGTCCGTGGGAAAACAAAAACAGTTGGATAACAAATATCTGGAAAATTATCATCACGTTCACTTTTATCACTTTTACACGAATTTTCTTCCGTTCCGAATCGATGGAGGTGGTAAACGGAATGATGCACCAGATTGCCAACGATTTTAACATTTCGCTTATTCCCGAAATTCTTATTGCATACAAATGGGTGTTTTTAGTCATGTTGTTCGGGTTTGTTATTCACTGGCTTAGCAGCAGTTTAAAAGAGAAAATTACAAACTGGTTTATTGCCACACCGCTTTGGTTAAAGGCCGTTATTGCAACCGTAGTTGTTATTGTTGTTTATCAATCGGTTTCGTCCGAGATGCAACCCTTTATCTACTTTCAGTTTTAAATGAGCCTGCCGAAAACCAGTTAAATATATGACATACAGCCAAATGCCCTGTTTGACACTTTTATAAGTTCAAGCTTTTTATCGTGTCAGATAAAAATGCTTGCATTTGTTCATTCTATGTTTCGGATATTTCAGCAAACCCTAAAAAAAGATGAGTTGAATAAAAATGGTAAATTTGCTCCAAATTTATAGTGTATGACATTTTTTCCTATTCATAATTTTTACATTGAAAACGGAATTATAAAACCGGTACCGGAATTTGTTACATCGGAAAGCAAAGGTGGAGTTTACGAAGTTATCAGAGTTGAAAACGGCATTCCTGTTTTTATTGAAGAGCATCTTTCTCGGTTCTTTCAATCGATTAAAATTGCGAAAAAAACAGCACACTTTTCAAATTTCGAAATTATTGCTTTTGTAAAAAAGCTAATTGCTGAGAACCGTATTCAAGTGGGAAATATCCTGATTTCGTATGAAATAAGTTTGAAGATATTTTTTATAAAACACAAATATCCTACGCGCGAAATGGTAAAAGAAGGTGTTTTATGCGGCATCTTAAATGCCGAAAGAGAGAACCCCAATGCGAAAGTTTTACAAACCCAAGTACGGGAAAAAGCCGATAAACTTATTTCAGAGAAAAAACTCTACGAGGTTATTTTAACAAACAAATTAGGAAATATTACCGAAGGGAGCAGGAGCAATATTTTTTTTATAAAAGAGAACCGGATTATTACACCACCCGGGAGAAATGTACTACTTGGAATTACCCGGAAAAAAGTAATTGAATTGATAAAAAAATCGGGCTATCTGTTTTTTGAACAGGAGGTAAACATAGACGACCTACCCGCTTTCGATGCAGTTTTCTTAACCGGAACTTCGCCAAAAGTATTGCCCGTAAAACAAATAGAAACCACTAAATTTAACCCGCAAAACAAAATTATACGGCAGTTAATAACAGAATACGATTTGCTGACTACGAAATATATTCAATCCAATTAATTTTAAAATGGCATCATTCAAAAACCAAGAATCGTCGCAACCAAAGTTTTACACCTCAATTCCCAACTCTTCCGACGAAGAGTTACTTTTAATTCTGAAAAAGAGGAAACAGTATCAGCCCGAAGCAGCGCAAGTGGCAATAAACGAGGCAATAAAACGTGGTCTTATTCACTCGGAGCAAGATTTGTTTGCTGAGAAATTTCAACACACAGCACCCGGGTACTCATTCTTTCCTACCATTGAAAACGAAAAAGCACGTAATAAAACCAGAAAAAGTATTGCTCGAATTTTTCTAATAACCGGGGCTGCACCAATTATTTGGGGTGCAATTAAACTTTTGGAAAAGAATCTTTCAGAGGGTATTCCATTAATTGTTTTTGGAGGAATATGGATTTATGCAGCCGCGAAACAGTTTAAACAGGCCAACCTAAAAGCAATTTACCTTCTTGCCATTTTGTTGATTGTTGCCGTAATTTACGTTGCAAAAATTGTTGTCGAATTAAAAAATCCGTCCTATATGGATTTTCTTATTCCCTCCTTTTTTACCGCATTTTTTATCTACGGGTTAATCTTTATTAAACGCCTTTAAAACAGTTTATTCCTCTTCTATTTCAATCCTTTTACAAAATTAAATGTAGTCGACGGTTGAATCTGCTCGGAACGCAACAAGCGGGTTTTTAATGTTTTTATCCGGTTTTTGGAAGGCGGTTCGTAACTTACATCGATAAGAAAGCGGTAGAAACCCTGCTTTTTAAGTTTGTTGTGCGACTGAAAAATGGCAACCGGCCGGTCGGGAACAACCGACGTAATTCCATTGCGGCGATAACGTGTTAATTGCAAATTTGTATCGTCGCTAAATTTATCGTTGTGGTGCAATGCAATTGGCATTCGCGAATGAAACAACTCGGGATGAAAATAAACCGGCACAATTCCATCGGTATTCGAAAGCGAAAAAAGTGTCTCAAAATCAATCTCCTGCGGATAACTAAAAATCTTAATTTCCTCGTTCACAATACATTTTACAGCTGCATCGTTAAAAACATAAACATTCTCGTTCGCAATTATCCGACAATTTTTTGGCACAATCTCTTTTTGAGAAAGGTGAGAAATGACAAAATTTCGCAACCCGTTTTTCACCATCTTTTTTACCAATTCCGAATAAAAATGAATTGAGTCTTCGGGAATAAATTTTGGCAGTTCAACATAAATTTTATTTCTGAATTTTTGAATAAACGGTACCGTTACATCGAACCGGCTCCAGGTAATTTTCGAAAACGACAGGAACAAACCATCTACCTCATTGAGGTTAATTTTACGCATCCACTCCATCGAGTTTATTCTGAAATAGAACTCTTCGCGGCGTTGCACCGTCCGTGTTTTCAGCCCGTTTAAAAACCGCTTTTTTATGCCATACGAAAGTTGAGGCGTTTTTTTAAAGCGGGTTTCTTCTATTTTTGAAGGGAATTTAACATCACTGATTCCCGAAAGATAAACTTCGCTGTGCCGACGGATTTTTTTGTTTCCTGCATCAATTTTATAAAACCCATTTTCAGTCGCAACCTGTCGTACCTTAACCGACTCTTGTTTTTCGGCATTTGGAATATGAAACCGTAGTCTGAATCCGGGTTCAATGGCCATTTTCGATGACACAAAAACCGTTGAACCCTTTATGTTTTCAACCTTACCAAGATAAACGCCGGCAACCGTTTTGTTCGAAATAGCAGTACGAACATCGCGCCCCAGAAAATAGCTGGTTTTTTCGCGGCCAAAATCGAGGTCGAGCAGCATTTTTGCTTCGTCTAAATTTTGTTTATCGTCGAGTACCATTCGATATGCTTTGGCAACACGGTAGGTATATTCACCTGATTTCATACGGCCTTCAACCTTTAAACTCGAAACGCCCATAGCAGCAATTTCGTTAATTGCCTCAACAACCTGATTGTCTTTTAAGTTAAAAAGATACTGCTGTTTTTTGTTTCCGGTTGAATAAATTCTCCGACAAGGTTGAGTACACAAACCCCGGTTAGCACCACGCCCACCCGAGTAACTACTGTACAAACACATTCCCGAAAACGAATAACAGAGCGCGCCATGAATAAAAACCTCGGTTTCAATCCGGCTTTTTTTACAGATTGTTTCCAGTTCGTGCATGGTTAATTCGCGGGCAAGAACAACACGGTCGAACCCGCGCTTTTCGGAAAAAACAGTACCCAACGAATTATGAATTCCAAGCTGCGTACTGGCATGAATACTCAGTTTCGGGAAAAAACGATTGGCAACATAATAAACGCCCCAATCCTGAACTATTATTCCGGCGACACCGGTTGTTGAGAGAAAATGCAAATAGTCGAGCAGCTCACCTAATTCGCTGTTTTTAATTACCGTATTTAATGTAATGTAGAGTTTTACACTTCGTTTCCTTGCCTCTTTTACCAACGCCGGCAGTTGCGAGGTGGTAAAATTTTTGGCCCGACCACGCGCATTAAACTGTTTCAGCCCGAGATAAATGGCATCGGCTCCCCCCTCGAGGGCAGCATAAAACGATTCGATGTTTCCGGCAGGTAAAAGCAGTTCGGTACTATTTTGCATACACTTTTTAATTTGCTGCAAACTTAGTAAAATTTGGAGTTAAAAAATTCAATCTTGTTTTCCAATAATTATGCCCCAACAATCCACTCCTGTTTTCGACACTTTTTTCAAGTAAAAAATACAACTATCACAAATACAGTGGAATAGGTAATTTATGAGGGTGTTTTTGGGTGACCCAGCCATTTTTATTATTATTCAAGCATGTTTGTGCGTAAAAAACAAAATAAGAGTGGAGTCATAAGTGTTCAGGTGATTGCGAAACAAAATAGGAAGTCAAAATTAATAAAAACTATAGGAAGCTCATCTGACAACACAGAAATAGAACGATTATTAGCAGAAGGAAAGAAGTTTATTGAAAACTATGGGGGTCAACAGTCTTTTGATTTTTATTCGAATATCACCATTGTTGAAAACATCGTAAAAAACATAATCTCTCACAAGGAAATAGGCACAGAATTGTTGCTTGGGAAAATTTTTGATGATATTGGTTTTAATAAAATAGATGACAAAATTTTCAGGTATCTTGTATTTGCTAGATTAAGTTGTCCTGTAAGCAAACTAAAAACAAGCGATTACCTAAATCGCTACAAGGACATAAATATCCCTGTTCAGAAGATATATCGTTACTTAGATAAATTATACATTAACCAGAAAGCAAGAATCCAACCAATAAGTTATGCACATACGCTCAAAGTATTGGGAGGTATTATTAGTGTTGTTTTTTATGATGTTACAACTTTGTATTTCCAAATAGACCAGGAAGATGAATTAAGGAAAAGAGGCTTTTCCAAGGAAGGCAAACATCAAAATCCCCAAATAATACTTGGTTTATTAGTTAGTGTAGGAGGTTACCCTCTTGCTTATGAAATTCATGAAGGCAATAAATATGAAGGACATACCATGCTACCGATATTAGATTCATTTAAGAAGAAATATGATATAAGTAAATTGGTAATTATTGCCGATTCTGGATTATTATCCACAAGTAATATTGACGAACTTCAAGAGAAAGGTTATGATTTTATTCTCGGAGCAAGAATTAAAAATGAGTCTAGTAACATTAAGGAACAAATATTATCTCTGAATTTAACTAATGGACAAAGTACTATTATTGAGAAAAATAAAGTTTTAAAAATTATCATAAGCTATTCGGATAAACGGGCAAAGAGAGATAAACACAACAGAGAACGAGGCTTGCAGAAGCTAGAGAAGCGTGTTCAGACAGGTAAATTAACCAAAGCTAACATCAACAATAGAGGTTATAATAAATACCTAAAGATGGATGGAGATATAAGCGTTAGTATTGATATGGAAAAGTTTGAAAAAGACGCAAAGTGGGATGGATTAAAAGGATACATCACAAATACGTGCCTTACAAATGATGAAATAATTGAAAATTATAGTCATTTGTGGAAAATAGAAAAAGCATTTAGAATATCAAAACACGACTTAAAAGTAAGACCAATATATCATAGAATCAGAAAAAGAATTGAAGCTCATATCACTATCAATTTTGTCGCATATAAGATATATAAAGAACTGGAGCGACAATTAAAATTGAAACAAGCCAACATAAGTCCGGAAAAGGCAATTGAAATTGCTAAAACAATTTTCCAGATTGAAGTAAAACTTGAGAACGGAATTCACGTAACTCAGAAGTTGATTTTAAGTGATGAACAGAAATATTTAGCTGAACTATTTGGTTTTGGGTGACCCAGTGTCGAAAACAGGAAAAATTCAATCTGGTTTTCCAATAATTATGCCCCAACAATCCACTTGCCCAACTCCCTTTTTAGAATTTTATTTTAAGGAAAGCGTGAATCACTTCCACTTTCGGGTTAATGGGGCAATTAAAACTTTAATGAATCGGTTTTTCCCCTGCCGGAGGTCATACTCTTTAATTTGATTAGAGGCGAATGCAGAAATCCAGTTCGCAGCGACGGCCTCGGTCGGTGAGCCGGAAAACAAGCGATAACGACGTTAAAAAAATCCTGCTGTTTGAGGAGGTACGACGAGTTCAGGATTTTTAGTCGTTGTTGCGTAGCTTTTCCGAGTGAAGAGAACGCAGCCTTGGGCTTTTTGTTTACTTTTTGGACTAAGCCAAAAAGTAAAATCCGCCCGATAGGGCAAAAGTAACATCATTGCACCCCTGTGACCGACAGCCCAAAAGTTTAAATACCCCTAAAAATCTATTAAAATATTTAACCAACCTGAATTATGAAGTGAGCTGATAACGTTCTCAAAACATCGACTAAATTCCTAAACAACGGGCATTTTTATTTTTATTTCTTTAAACAATAATTCCCCCGTCGACATATCCCGGACGTGCCCACGGTAATGCATGCGGACCGGCAAACGGAGCAAGGCGAGCCTCCAGCTCCTTATGGTCGATGGATAATTCATTGTTTTTCCCGTATTCAACTGCCAGTTTAATATTCTCTTCCAGAGTTTCGGTTCCAACGTGTCCAATCATTGCCGAAGCAACATGGTTCGTAGTCCAAACATATTCAAAAAGTTCTTTAACAGTAGCCACTTTCCCAATCAATCCGCGTAAAACCTTAATGGTCATAACGCCTACATTTTTCTCCTGAGCAACGGGAAGAGCAACTTTTGCATAATTTCCGTATTTTGTTGGATTCATGGCGAGTAATGCCACATCGAATTCCAATTTTTCCAGCATTTCTCTCGAGCGTTCAGCACTGTCCATACTCGAAAAACCGATGTATTTAATTATTCCCTCCTCCTTTAATTTCAGCATCTCCTGATATACACCTTTTTCAATCTCAGCAACGTTATCTTTAGTATTAATAGCATGCAAAAGCAAAATATCGAGGTAATCGGTTTTCAACTTTCTCAAGCTCTCCTCCACAGCTTTTTTTGCAAAACCGGGTTCTTTCTTCTCCAGTTTCGAAGAGATTAAAACTTTATCGCGCCAGGCAGGTAAAATCTCGCCAAACCGTTCTTCGCCGCTGCCAATTGCACTCTTTTTACCCTCTATTTTAAACTGCCCAAGCGTATAGCTCGGAGCTGTATCGAATAAATTAATTCCACTTTCCAATGCCATCTCCAGAGTCTTTTCCCAAACTCCGTTTTTATTTTTCAGAAATTGAGAACCACCGCCAAACGATAAAATTGAAACAGCTTCTCCCGTTTTTCCCAATATTCGTTTAGGTACCTTCCCTGCACTATTTCCAGTAAAAATATTGCACGAATTCATTAAACCCATTCCGGTAACCACTGCTGCTCCTTTAGCCGTTGTTGCGATAAATTTCCGCCGCGAATAATTACTTTTATTTTTCATCGTATTATAATTTAAATTTAATTGGTTTACTCTTACTTATAGACTGTTCGATTATTGGACTATTAGACTGCTAGACACAAGACAAGAACTAAGCTGCTGGACTTCAATCATTTAGCACAATCACGGCATTTAGATATTTTGTTGACTATCAACATAATACAAAAACATAACGAACGAACACTTTATAAACTATAAAGTTAAAAATATCTGCTTACATTTTATCTGTAAAGTTGAAAAGATACTCTTTTTAAGCAGGCCTTATTTTTTCCGCGCATTGTATTTATCCAGAATTTTCAATGTTTCGGGGATTGGCAATGCTTTCATAAAACGTCCTTTTTGCCCGGTCATGTCGGAAGCCATAAAAAGCGAATTATAAATTGCCTCTTCCGTTGCTTCAACAACAGCAAGAAACAGTGGCGACATAAAGTTGTTCGAAACTTGGGGAATTGTTTGTTCAATCTCTTTTTCGCCATATTTAATACGACAGGCCGGTGCTGTGCTAAACGCAATACTATAGTCGCCACTTCCGTTCGACGAGAACGACCCCACCTTTCCAAAAGCGAGGAATGAACGTTTTGCCAACCGTTTAAGGTTGCGCGCCGAAAGTGGTGCGTCGGTTGCAATAACAATCATACACGAGCCATCGACCACATACGGAACATCGTTTGCCATATAAAAATTATTCATCTCTTTGCCTACCGGTGCTCCGTTAATAGTAAGAATTCCACCAAAATTTGTCTGCACCAAAACGCCAACCGTGTAGCCTCCTTTTTCGTGTGGAAGTACCCGCGACGAAGTACCAATCCCACCTTTAAACCCTAAACACCGGGTACCTGTTCCCGCCCCAACATTTCCTTCAGCAACCGCTCCCGAATGAGCCGATTTCAGTGCCTTAAAAACTTCGGGTGAGTGAACATAGCGCCCTCTGACATCGTTAAGCCAGCCGTCGTTTGTTTCACCAACAATCGGGTTAACCGAACGAACTCCTGCATTTTCGGGAATTGAAAGCGTGTAGTCAATTAATGAATTGGCTACCAAAAAAGTATTAAGTGTTCCGGTAAGTGCAACGGGAGTTTCAATGTTTCCCAGCTCGTTAATTTGCGTAAATCCCACGGCTTTACCAAAACCATTTCCCACAAAAACTGCCGCCGGAACTTTTTCGAGAAAAATATTTCCGGGATGTGGTTTAATTACTGTTACGCCGGTACGAATAGAATCGCCAATTATAAGTGTTTCCTGCCCAACCAGAACACCCGACACATCGGTAATTGCATTCCACTTCCCGGGTGTAAGAATTCCGGGAGCAATACCATAATCTCTGGCTCGTTTTTGTGCATAAACAGTTAGTGCAAAACTGACAATTGTAACAACTAAAATTAATCTTCTCATCTCTGTAAATTTAAAATGGTTTTAATTTCCCGGGAGCATAACTTTGTACAAGAGCCCGGGCAAGTATACGTGTCGGGTCGATGGTTTCAATTCCATCAACCACTTTCTGCGGAAAAGCAAGAGGAATTTCAGTACACCCGAGAATAATAACTTCGGCTCCCTCTTTTTTTAAATATGCAACTCCTTTTTTTAAGTTTTCTATTGCCTGCCGGTGAATTGGATTTGAAACTGTTTTTATTCCAAAAACAGAGTCATAAATAGCAGGATGAATGAGCTCCTCCTGCATTTGCAATGTTGGTTTAATTACCTTAAATCCTTTTTCGTTTAATGGCTCTTCGTATATTTTACTTTTGTAGGTTCCGGTTGTCGACAAAATACCAATACCGGAAATGCCGGGATAAGTTTCTGAAATAAACAAGAGGGTCTCTTCAATCATGTTCAGCAGTTTTACCGAACACCTTTTATTTATTAAACGCGTGGTTATTTCGTTAAATATTTTTTTTGAATGAGCCGTGTTACAAGGAATTCCAACATGAGTGGCGCCACAATTCTGTAATTTTAAAATAATCTCAGAAATCGCAATTGCAGGATTCTCGTTTACTCTTCCTTCTAAATACTCGGTGCGGTCGTTTATCTTTTCCGGCAGCGAAAGAAGAAGAGTTGCAAGATGCTCCTGATCGCTGTTTGCCAGAGTACTATCGTAAACTTTCTTTAGCAAATCGATACCTGCGTAAGGTCCTACGCCACCAACAATTCCAATCATATTCAACTACTTAATTTTTATAAAAATAGGAATTTCGTCAATTTTCACCTGAACAGTTACATTTTTAGGCCCCTTAAAAATCTTCCCATTCCGGCTTTTCCATTTCCCTTCGGGAATAACAACTATTCTCGATTGGTTTTTTGTTACTACCGGTGCAACCAAAATATTGTTTCCCAGTAAAAACTGGTCATTTATTTTTTCGTACCCCCGATGAGGAAAAACATACTCCATTGAACGTATAATGGGTTCGCCTGTTTTTGCCGCTTCTTTTGCAAGGATTAAGATTTGAGGAGTAAATTCTTCTCTTATTTTCACCGCCTTTTCACATGCTTCTAAATGCTCTTTATCGAGAACCCGCCAGGGAGCCACCGAAAATTGCATCATTGGCATTAATGCATGACACTGTGCCGAACGAACAATTAAATTCTGATCGATGGTTTTATCCGGCAAAAATGAGGTAAACTGCCCTCCGCCAACCAAATCGGGACAGGTAAAATTGTATCCCATAATTCCCTGCAACAAAATATGGGGAACTAATTTCGATAAATCGGCCCAGCTGTGCGACTTGTCTCTTAACCGGTTTACCAACGGGTAGCCGGCCATTTTCCACATAGCCCGGTACTCGTTTAACGGGTAATCGAGTCCAACGTGTGCATACCATTCGCACTGCTCTTGCGGACTTGTTTTTTTATTTCCCGAATAACAATTTACATAGTGCGGAAAATCGCCGGCATCGAACTTAAAACCATCGACACCAAAGTTGTTCTGAAGATTATCCAGTTGATCTTTAAACCACCCACGTGTTTCGGCTTTCGAGAGGTCGAGCAATCCACTCACTCCATTCCACCACCGTACCGAGGCTGCTTGTCCTTTTTCATTTTGCAACAAAAATTGCCTGCTTTCGAGCATTCTGTACACATCGCAATCGGAACTGACAAACGGACAAATCCAGAGCATCACTTTAAATCCCATTTTGTGCAGCGTATCAATCATTGCCTTCGGATTTTCGAACCGGCCACAATGGAAATTCCATTTCCCGTAATCTTCCTGCCAGTTATCGTCAATCATTAAAACTCCCGGAGGAAATCCGTTGTCGATAATTTGCCTTGCATAATTCAAAATATCCTTCTGGTTTTGATTGTAATTAATTCAATCCACGTATTGTATTGAGGGGCAGAAAAAAGCAGCTCACCGGGCATTTTGTTTTTTGTTGGGAAATATCGCCTTTCGGCAAATAAAAAAGCTTCTTTTAACGTTGTTCCCGGCTTTGAATATTCGAGCGATTTTGTGTTCGAAATAACTTTTAAAGTGTCGTTATTCAAACTAATTTTAAAGGGCTCCTCCGACCAAACAATTTGTCCGTCGCTCGAAATTAACATCGGCTGCACCTGGTTCCCATAATTTGAAATCGTAAAATCGGCTGAATATCCATTATGTAAAGGCATAATATGCCCCTGTGTAATAACACCGCTCCACCAAGCACAATTTTGGTCAACCGGAATAAAAAGCTCTGCCTGTTTTTCTTGTTGTCCCATTATATTTTTACTGAAAAACAGAACAGCAATCAGAATAAATGTTTTAAATAGTTTATGTTTCATTTCGTAAATTAACTTGAATTAAATAACTCTTCAACCGCTATGGTTTCTTTATGCCAAATATACACAAACCAAATAGTTTTTCGTTCTGATACACGTCGGGTTTAATTGTTCTTTCCTTTTTTCGTTTGCTTTTAGATGAAGTTGTTTAATTATTTATTTAAAATTTGAATTTAAAAAGCTATTTTCGAAAAAACTAACTAATGAAAAATATTACAGCAGTACTGTTTTTGGTGTTAATCCTTGCAGTTTCGTGTACCAATAAAAAGGTCTATCGCGATGTTTCCTTTTATAGCAATGCTTTTCAAACCGAACGAATGTACCGAATTTATCTACCCAAAGACTATGATAAGAACAGCAACAAAAGATATCCGGTAGTTTACTATTTTCACGGATTCGGGGGGCGATACAAATGGGATTCGTACGACATTGAAGACGATATTAATTATCGTAAAAACGGGAGGAAAGAACCGCCGATGGTGATGGAATGGAGCAATTATGTTTCCACTCACAATGTAATAATTGTTACCTGGGATGGTTACGAACCCAAATTAAATCCGGGGCTAAGATTCCGGGAAGGGATAAAATACGGCGGTTGTAAACCATACGATTATATTCGAGCACACGATATGGGGAAAGACAAATTCAGAGGTTGGGATTACCGCAACTATTTTCGCAATTTGGTAAATCACGTCGACTCGCATTTTCGTACTTTCGCCGACAGAGACCACCGGGCAGTAACCGGTTTAAGTATGGGCGGACTTACATCAATTTACATTGCCGGGCAGTGCAAAGACCTTGTGGGGTCAATCAGCACATTCGACCCCGCCGACAACCTCCCGTATTACGGACCAAAAGGAAAACAGGTGGTTTTTCCTGTTCTCGAAATGTATCGTTCGCTAAAAGGTTTGCCGGTACGATTAACGATGACCGATGGCGACTGGCTAAAATACAACGACTGGGAGATGAAACGTATTTTCGACGCAGCCGACCTCACTTCTTTTGAATTTCATCTGGCCGATTATCCAAATCATTGGGCAGGCGACACGCAAGACCAACTCGATTTTCATATGCGCGAATTCTTAAAAAAACATCGCACCCCTGTCAACTGGGGGCACGTTTGCACCGCGTATCCTTCGTTTTCAGCCTGGGATTACTCGATTAAGGTGGAACGCCCGCAAGCTGCTTTATCGCTACTCGAAAATGTTTCTCCCCGGCAAATTACCTATATTTCGCGTACGTTTATTCCCGACGGGCCAATTGTTCAAAACGAAAAAATTTCTATCTCAACAAGCAAAATTTACTTGCCCTCAAAAATGTACGACTTGGTTCTTTATAACCTCTCATCGCAAAAGTTTCAGGGAAAAGAGCTGAAATCAACCGCCGATGGAAAACTTAATTTTGAAATTGACGGAGGTGGCTATTTAATTGGAATAAATCGGCACGATGATGCAAAATCGCCCAATTTAAGAGTTGTTCAGAAAAACAACAGAGATTACTATTTTTTTGAAGAGCAGAAATCTTACGGAGTCGATTTCAGTTTAATAAATGTTGGTTGCGGCGACGCCAAAAACATAAAAGTGAGAGCCTTTTCGAATCATCCATACATTCATTTTTCCGACAGTATTATTCACATTCAAAAAATTCAACCGGCGAAATCGGCTGAATTAAAAAGGGCTTTTAATTTCTCAATTTCTCAATACACCGATTCAAGTTTTGTGGGAACGCTGTTTTTCGAGATTTCGGAAAACGGAGCTGTTGCCGACACGCAGCGCGTGATGTTTTTTACCACTTCAAAATCGGTGGAAATAACAGATAAAAACGATATTATAGTTTTGGATGGCCGCACAGTAAAAGATGTTCCTATTTACAGACAGGGGCCAAATACAATTGGCAAAGGCGACATTTCGGGCGGGACAGGAAATGGCAACGGAATTATCAACCGGGGCGAAGACATTTTAATACAAGTAAAACTTGAAAAAGGAATGGCGCCCAACGATTCGGCAACATTTCACCGAACTTTTCTGGTTAACTATTTCGACGATCCGTACCTGAAAGTAAACCGGTTAAATTACGAGGAGCGATTACGACAAGCGTCAAAATCGCACATATCAACAGTTCTTTCTATCGACAAAAATACACCGCCCGGCCATATTTTTAATTTGTGGTTAAAAGTAGAAAGTTTGTATAACGATAAAAACGACCCCGATTCGGATGCAGCAATTTACGCACACCACTACGATTATCGACGGGTTCGATTAAAAGTGAGCGACTAAAGTGAAGAATTTTTACAAATAACTTTTTTTCGAAATCGGCATACACTATTTCGAAGCATCTGCCACATCACTCAATACTCTTCTGAAATTTTTAGTTGTTACTTTCCGGGTATTGTATTTTTTCAAATACTCCTGATGTTCGCTGTCGGTAGGATACGTTTCGTTTGAACCGTACGGATAACAACTCATTTCGCGAAATGGTAAAGGTTCAACATTTTTCCCTGTGGCTGTGTTCATATCGCCATCTTTTACCCACCCTACACTATGAATCAGAAAGTCGCGTTTCCAACCTTCGGGCAACTCGGGCAATCTGGCAGCATCGAATGTAATCGTTGTTTCGTCGCCCGCATTTTTTACAATATATTTATTATCGGGAGCAATTAGCAACGGAAGAACATCGCCATAGCGGGTATAATTTCCAAGCAAATCGCGCCACTTTTGTTCGGTTGAAACATCGTAATAATCGAACCAATGCGGGCCGTATCTCCCTCCTTTACGGAATGTACGCGAAAAACCACGATAGTGCAAATCGGCTGCAACCGGGGCTAAAACCGTTGCGTTAACCGGTTCCGAACAGTTTTCGTTGGTGTAAAAAATGTAATCCCAATAAATTTCCATATTCGTTTTAATTCTGATACGTGCATCTTTTGCAAAAACCTTTCCGGTAAGATCGACAACAATAGTTTTATCTTTCCCCATTGGAAAGGTGAGGTCGTTCACAACCGTTTTCCACCGCCCGTTTTTATCGACTGCCTGAATTTGTGGCGATACAATTTCCAACTCATCGGACTGCGAAATGGAAGCATTTATACTGGCATCGGAAGGGAAAATCCATCCATTCAGAAAAAGAGTAAGTTTTTTGTCGGGGTCTATTTCCCCCAAATCGAGTGTAAGATAGGTTAACTCGGTAATTCCCTGATACTTTGCAGGGATAAATTCCGAAACATATTTATCGTCTTTTTTTGATATTTTTTCCAAAAGATTATCGTTTCTCTTATTTGTTGCCGACAGCGGTATTTTTTTCTCTTTTGCCTGAAATAACTTGTACCCGGGAGTTGCAGATGGCAAAATACGTTCATCGACATAAACATCGGTTGAGGCGGGATGATCGATTGCAACAAGTTGAATCTGGTCGGTGTAAATTGTTTCCCACAACTCGGCAGTGGTTTGAATAATATATTTTCCATTTTGTGGTTTTATCAGTTCCGACGGAATCTTTATATAATCGTCGGAAGGTGCCGGGCTTGCATATTTCATCGCTTTGTCGCCGCCCATAATTCCAAGCGGCATTCCCAGTGCACTGCGCCACATAATATCTTTTACAAAAACATATTTCTCGCCATCCCAACTGTACAAAAACGGGCACGAACCTTTTAACGACTGCTCCTCAATTAAACTTTGGTCGGTGCCGGGGAAGAATATATTCTGCGGTACACCGTTTGTCCATAAAACACGAATTACCTCGGCTTTGGTACGGGCACCAAGTCCAAAATGAATGGAGGGCGTTGTAACAACTTTCGATTGGTACAGATTTCCGGCTCGCATTTCAACTTTTGTTCCAATACCATAATAGTTATTTTTGCCACTTCCGGTTCGCAGCCCAACCAACTTAATTTTCACAAAATGGTTGTTGTTGCCACCGTCGTTTCGAAGCAACCGAACCGAACCTCCCGGCTGAACAATTAAAAAATCTAAATCGCCATCGTTTCCATAGTCGAATGTAAGAATCTGTTTTCCCTCTTTCAGATTTCCCGGAAGAATATTTTCGGTATTATAAAACATTCCGTTTCCATCGTTGTGAAGGAGAAAAACACCATCGCCTCCTGTTTTCGAAGTTCCTGCAACAAGCAAATCGAGAAAACCATCGTTATCGAAATCGAAAAATGAGGCATCGTTAACAGCTACATTTTTAAGGGTTTGTTCAAGGGTGGACGATTGCTTGTCTTCCTTAAAAGTTCCATCGCCGAGGTTACGGTATAAAACATTCTCACCCGGAACAGAAGAGGTAATAAAAAGGTCGAAAAAACCATCGTTATTGTAATCGCCAACCGAAACCGATGTAGAGTGTATCGTTTTCTTTAGTCCGCTTTTCCCGGTAACTTCCCTGAAAATTCCCTGTCGCTGATTCGAATAGAGCTCATCAGGACTGTTGCCATTAACAACAAAAAGGTCAATATCGCCATCGTCATCAAAATCGCCAAATGCAGCATCAATACTTTCGGTTCCGTCGCCTGCAAGACCCGACTCCTCAGATCTATCAGAAAAAGTTCCATCAGAATTATTCCGGTACAAAATGTTTTTCTTTGCCTGCAATATAAACAGGTCGAGGTCGCCATCGTGGTCGTAATCGAAAAACAGCGAGCGATTTCCGGCTGTTTTAACGCCAACATTTGCTTTCGCCGAAACATTGGTAAAGGTTCCATCGCCATTGTTTTTATACAAAATATTTGAATGGCCACAAATTACATACAAGTCGGGAAAACCATCGTTATCGAAATCGTTAAACTTAGCAGCATACTCCACATTTTGCGGAGTTATTCCTGCCTCTTTCGAAACATTCGTAAACTTACCCTCGTCGTTTTTAAACAATCCGTATTTGTATGAATTGGTGCTTTTATCGAAATAACCCAAATAGAAATCAATGTCGTTATCGCCATCGAAATCGCAAGCTGCAAGTGGAATTTGTTTGGCTAAATTATTTTTCGATTGTCCAAAGTCCAAGCCGACTTGCGAAGTTACATCGGTAAAATGAATCGCCTTTAAAACTGCTTTCCAATCGCCTGCCTGTACTTTGCTCTCATTTTTATCGAAAGTAATGAGTGGTGTTCCTATTGCCGATCCGCCGGGCCCTTTCAACTCCAAAACCCCACTTTGGTAAGTACCGGTAACTTTCATATAGTTATGAAAAATCATAAACGACACCGAAGCTTCATCAATGTTTTTTTCCTGAAGAGCGACCATTGTTTTTTTGTAATACTCAATTGCCTCTTTTGGAAATTCGGGAAAAATCTTTTGTAATTTTTCCAACTCGGCCAGTGCATCATCTACCTTCTTGTGTCGAATCAGAATTTCAATTAAATTCAAACGGGGAACAATATTTCCGGGTGCTTTTTCAATCTGTTGTTTGGTATATAAGAGCCGCTTTTTTGCACTGTTTTTATCAGCCGACAACGAATACAACTCGGTTAAACTAAATAGCGATTTTATATGATCGGGAGCATATTGAACCGATTTCTCCAATACCTTTACAGCGTCCTCTTTTTTATTATTCAGCTCGTATGTTTTTGCCAGAATCAACCGGATATCGGGGTCTTCAGGACTAATATCAATTGCTTTTAACAGCTGCGCCTCGGCATCCGAATATTTGCCCTTTCGCAAAAACACAAGTCCCAGATTTGCATATCCGGTTGCGCTCTCCGGGTCTAATTCAATTAATTTCCGGAACTCAACCTCTGCCTTATCTAACTGATTCTCTTCAAGATAAGCGACTCCTAAAGTACGTGTCGATATAATCTCCTCGGGTGTTCCGTGTTTTGTTTTTTTCGATTGCTGATTACAACCAAAAAAAAGAACAGGTACAATTACAAAAAGCAGGAATGTTGTATTGGTAATTTTCATTTTAATCCGAATATTTAAATTGAACTTTTCCCCAAGCAATTTTTATGCTGAAATAACTTTGGCAAGATACGAAAAATAGAGCTGAATTATTCATCATTCAGCGCTGTTGGTATTCCGTTTTTTATCATTAATAATTTGGGTTCATCGGTTCTGTTTCCATTTTTATCGAAACCGAATTTTCCGGTAACCCCGTTAAAATTACCTTTTTGTATCGCGTCAATAATTTTATTACGGTCGGCACCCGATTTTTTGATTGTTTCGAGAATTAGTGAAGTTGCATCGAAAGCATAAGTTGCCACCGGACCCGGCCGATACCCAAATTTCTCCTGAAATTTTTGTTGAAAGCCGGAAGCTTTTTTGCTTCCCCCCAAACAGGAAGAAACAATGATTACATTATTTAAATTTTGCCAATTTTGAGTTTCGGGTTTTTGATTGTCGAGTAGCGACTGAGTGGCAAAAACCGGTTGTTCTACATTCTGCTTTTTTACGAAAGGCAAAATATTTTTTGCAAATTCGGGAGTTCCGAACAGAACTACCGCGTCAAAAAAAGAATCATTAAATCCGGTCACCGTTTTATTCACAGTCTCACCGCTTCCGGTAAAAACAAATTGTTTTGTTTTTGTACCTGCAAACGATTGTGCCACTTTTAGAAAAGTGGCCATTGCCTGTTTCGAATCGTAACTTTCGGTTCCGAAAAGTGCAACGTTTTTAAGTTTCCTTTTCACAAAAATCTCGTTGCAAATTACCTGAGCTTGCTGCAAATCGTTTGGCACGCATCTGAAATACCAGGGAACAAATGCCGCCGATAGTGTCATGTCGGTAGCGTGCGCCGAAACAAAAGCCACCTTGGTTTTTGCTGTAACCTGTTCAGCAAGGTGTGCATTTCGTCCATCGAGCGACCCGACAATTACCAAAACATTATCGTTGAAAACCAACTTTACCGACTGTTTTGAACCTGTTCCCCAAAGTCCCTCAACCGAATATGTGATTAATTTAAGCTTTTTATATTCGAAAGCACCACCTTTTTTGGTTGCTTCAAGAATAGCAAGTTCGGCTCCATTCTTAGCTGAACTCCTCTCTTTATTCTGAAATAAAAAACCGATATTAATTGTATCCTTGTTGTTTTGGGCTGCTCCGTTTATAGCCGGGAAAAAACAGCCGGTAAAAACAATAAGAAAAATAGTTTTTATATGTATTGGCATATTTTGAAAAAAAGGCTGTCTGAAAAGTACATTTTCGAGTTTACACTTTTAAGACAGCCGTAATTTTTTTCGATTAATCGTTACAGGCAACTTTACCCGATGTAAATGGCGGAGTTGGGAAAAAGTGATATTCTCCATCGCGAACTTCCGTCATCCAAATAGCACCAATATCGTTCCACGAACCGTCGAAAATAATTTTCCCGGTAACTCCTTCGTACCCCTGAAAAGTTTTAAGGTCGGTTAAAACATCGCGAATTTTTGCCCGGTTTAATCCGGCTTTTTTAATGGCATCGATAAGTATATTCATTCCGTCGTATGCATGCGCTGCAAAAACATCGGCATCCATTCCAAATCGTTTTTTATAATTCTTCTGAAATGCTTTTAATTTCGGATTGTCGATGTTTGGATTGTACTGGCAGGTGGTAACCACCCCTTCTGCATCTTTACCGGCAATTTTCAGAAACTCGGGCGACATTAGTCTGTCGGAGCCAAAAACAGGAGCATTCATTCCCATTTTCCGCATCTCCTTCAATGCCAGTGCGGTCTCTTTGGCATTTCCCCAAAGCAATACAGCATCCGGTTCTGAGTCGATAATTCGTTGAATTTGCGGAGTAAAAGTGGTGTCGCCCTCCGTGTAACGAATTTCCAAAATAAGCGGATGATTCATTCGTCGCGCAGCCTCTCTAAACTCCTTAACACCAACCCTTCCATAACGATTATCGACCCGCAAAACGGCTACTCGTTTATATTTTTTAACTTTATAAATATACTCTGAAAGCGCATAACAACTTTGCCGATCGTCGCCAATTACGCGAATCATCCACGGGATTCGTGTTTCGGTCAACGTAGGATCAGGGTCGCCCGAATTAACCATCGGAATTTCTAATTTCAATGTCATTCTCAAAGCCACGTGAGTATTAATATCGTCGATAGAACCCAGAAACGCCCAAACGTGTTCGTCGTTCATTTCAACCACTTTGTTGGCTGCGGCACCCCATAATCCCACATCGTTATGTTCCATAATTTTAAACGGAATTCCTTTATAGCCGCCTTTTTTATTTGCCTCTTCAACTGCAAGTTGCGCTCCCTGTAACATTTGAATCCCTTGCGGAACCATTACAGAGCCTTCAAGCGGACCGAGATAGCCAATTCTTACCTCTTTTAATCCGGTAGGTTCAGGTTTTTCTCTTCCCGCACCGGTAAATGGTTGTGGTTTATCAAAAAAATCGATATACGCTTTATGAAATCCTCCATAAGGAATTACTTCATCGGGGGTATTTCCATAATTTGCTTTTTTCTCCTGTGCCGAAACTCCAAACACCGAGAACAACAAAAAAAGGAAAAAGAAAAGTACTTGATATTTTTTTTTCATAACCAATTATTTTATTTTTTCACCTCTGCATAATCCTTTCGAAGTGGCAAGCCAAATCTCATCGTCGGCAAAATCAATTCCTAAAACAAAATTATGGCTGATTGAAGAAGTAGCTGCCACCTCTTTTGTTTTCGCCCCTTCGGCAATTCGCGGCCCTTTGGTAACAATAATTTTTCCGCTTTTGCCGGTTTCATTTCTCTGGTACGACACCCATGTTTTTCCGTTGAAACTGCTCAATCCTTTGTCGGTACACATCCACGCCACATCGCCATCGGCCTTTAAATAGTTTATAAAGTTACTTAAAAGACCCGAATCGTGGTCGAAATAACTTTTCCAATGTGCTCCATCGTACCAACTTAATCCAAAATAAGTTCCCACCCAGAGGATTCCGTTTGAATATGAAACTCCGGTTGTAATGTCGTGAACCACGCCGTCGTCAGGAAAAACGTCAAGTTCCATCTGTTCATCGGGGTCTACATAATCTCTAAATTTTTTTGTTTTCGTATTGAATTCAATTACGCCACCTCCCCAGGCTGCAATAAAAATTTTATTGGCTCCGGCACAAACTCCATACGTCCAGGGTTCGTGCATAGGAGCATTTCGCTCCATATAAATATCCCACTGGTCAGTATAAGTATCGTAATGTCCGGCACCACCACCTGTGGCAACCCAAACATCTTTACCATCGCAAACTACCGAGTAGATAATGTCGTTTGGCAACCCGCTGTTCAGCTGCGTAAAAATATGAAAGCTACCTGACGACCAGCGAGTTAATCCACCCAGAGTTCCTATCCAGACATCGCCTGTAATTTCACTTACATCAATAGAGAGAACCCCTTTATGTGCCAAACCGTCTTTTACGGAGTATGTTTTCCACTTCTCGTTTTCATAAACAGCCAACCCGTTACTTGTACCCACAAGAACTCTGTCGCCATCAACCCGCACACAATAAATTTTATCGGCAGGAAGTCCATCTTTTTTTGTAAATGTTTTCCAATTCCCATAAACCGGCATCTCTCCTGTGTCGGGAATATTATTTTTATTTTCTTTCGACGTAGCGTCTGTTTTTCCGGGGCTAAAACCAAATAGCCCAAAACTTAATAATACGATAATTATTAAATTTACTCCTTTCATTCCATTCTGTTTTAAACTATTCATAAC